>JANOCN010000122.1:0-12063 GCA_031412185.1 Betaproteobacteria bacterium
GGTGAGCTGCGTATCCGCGTTTCAGCCAGCGGCGTGAACCGGCCAGACGTGTTGCAACGCACGGGCAACTATCCGGTGCCGCCAGGCGCGTCGGACATTCCGGGGCTGGAGGTTGCCGGGGTGATTGACCAGGGCGATGCCCGGGAGCTTGCCGAGGCCGGGTTCGCGATTGGCGAGCGTGTGTGTGCCCTGGTGGCGGGTGGCGGCTACGCCGAGTACTGCATTGCGCCGATCGGCCAGTGCCTTCCGGTGCCGCGTGGCTTGACCAATATCGAAGCGGCGTCCCTGCCTGAGACCTTCTTCACGGTGTGGAGCAATGTGTTTGACCGGGCGCGACTGCAAAAGGGCGAGACTTTGCTGGTGCAGGGTGGTTCCAGCGGCATCGGTGTGACCGCCATACAGATGGCCAAAGCGATGGGATGCACCGTCATTGCAACCGCTGGCAGTGACGCAAAGTGCGCTGCCTGCGTGAGTTTGGGCGCAGACCATGCGATCAACTACAAATCGCATGACTTCGCGGTTGAGGTCAAGCGACTCACCGAAGGGCGTGGGGTCAATGTGGTGCTCGACATGGTTGCGGGTGACTATGTGGCGCGAGAAATCGATTGCCTCGCCGAAGACGGCCGTTTGGTGATGATTGCCGTACAAGGTGGCACAAGAAGCGAATTCAATGCCGGGCTGGTGTTGCGCCGTCGACTCACGGTCACCGGTTCCACGCTGCGCCCCAGACCGGTCGCGTTCAAACAGGCGATTGCGCAGTCGTGTCTTCAACAGGTCTGGCCGTTGATAGAAGCGGGCAGTATCAAGCCAGTGATTCACAGTGTTTTCCCGGCCTGGCAGACAGACGCAGCCGGCCTCAGCGGCGCAGCGCAAGCCCACGTCCTGATGGAGTCGGGCCAGCATATTGGCAAGATTGTTCTTGACTGGGAGGCCGCATGACTGGCAAGCTGATTGCAGGCAACTGGAAGATGAACGGCAGTCTGGCGGCGAATGAAACTCTGGTGAATTTGCTGCTTGCCGGATTACCCGCATCCACTTGTAGTGTTGCGTTATGCGTTCCGGCGCTTTATCTTGCGCAGGTCGGTGCCTTGCTTGCAAAAAGCCGGGTAGATCTGGGGGCGCAGGATGTGTCGCGCCATGCTGAGGGGGCCTTCACGGGCGAGGTTTCAGCGCGCATGTTGCGCGAGCTGGGTACGCGTTATGCCATCGTCGGCCATTCGGAGCGGCGCCAGTACCACGGTGAAACCGATGCAGTGGTAGCGGACAAGGCGAAACAGGCGTTGGCGGCGGGAATCACGCCTATCGTTTGTGTCGGCGAGACACTGGCGCAGCGCGAAAGCGGCAGTACCGAAGAAGTCGTGAAACGACAGTTGGCGGCTGTGATCCATACCAACGGCCATTGCATCAGTGAGATTGTGGTGGCGTACGAGCCAGTCTGGGCGATCGGTACCGGAAAGACGGCCAGCCCGGAGCAGGCCCAGCAGGTGCATGCTGTATTGCGCGCCCAGTTAAAGGCGGCAACTGCCCAGCCGACGCGCATCAAGATTCTGTACGGCGGCAGCATGAACGCTGCCAATGCGACCCAGTTGCTGGGCCAGCCGGATATTGATGGGGGCCTGATTGGCGGTGCGTCGCTCAAAGCCGCTGACTTTTTGACAATTATTGGTGCGGCGAAATGACCGCCACCCACTGCAGGAGTTTTTGATGAATATCGTGTTGACTATCGTGCTGGCGGTTCAGATGTTGTCTGCGCTGGTCATGATCGGCTTGATCCTGGTGCAGCATGGCAAAGGGGCAGATATGGGGGCTGCCTTTGGTGGCGGCAGCTCCGGAAGCCTGTTTGGTGCCAGCGGCAGTGCGAATTTCCTGTCACGCACCACGGCCGCCTTGGCAACCGTGTTTTTCGTGTGTACGCTGGCACTTGCCTACTTCGGTAACCTGCGCCCAACCAGTGCCGGTGGCAGCGTGTTGGAGAGCGCAGCAGCAGGTATACCGGCAGGGGCAGCGTCCGCAGCAGCAGCTGCATCGGCACCAGCGCCGGCGGCCTCGGGGGCCGCGCAGATTCCGGCCAAATAAGGGGCTCTTTAATGCCCCTGCCCGTCTTTGTCGCAGGGGAAATGAGGGTAAACTCCAGCCTGTCCTGAGAGCCATTGCCGCGAGGCACCTCACGCAATCCGGACATGTGCAAGCCGCCGTCGTGGTGAAATTGGTAGACACGCTATCTTGAGGGGGTAGTGGCGAAAGCTGTGCGAGTTCGAGTCTCGCCGACGGCACCAACGCAACAACACCGGGCATGGGTAAACCAGGCGGTCTGATACGGTGATCTGATTTCCCCGATGAACCTCGATCAATATTTGCCGGTCCTGCTTTTCATACTGGTCGGTATTGGTGTCGGTGTCGTTCCACAGGTGATCGGTTATGTGCTCGGGCCGAACCGTCCGGATGCGCAAAAAAACTCTCCCTACGAATGCGGATTCGAGGCGTTCGAAGACGCGCGCATGAAATTCGACGTGCGTTACTACCTGGTGGCGATCCTGTTCATCCTGTTCGACCTGGAGATCGCATTCCTGTTTCCCTGGGCAGTTGCACTCAAGGAAATTGGTGCAGTTGGTTTCTGGTCCATGATGGTTTTCCTCGGAATACTGGTGGTCGGGTTCGTGTACGAGTGGAAAAAGGGAGCCCTGGATTGGGAGTAGCGCAATGATTGAAGGCGTATTCAAGGAAGGTTTTGCAACCACGAGTTACGACTCGGTGGTGAACTGGGCTAAAACCGGCTCCTTGTGGCCGATGACGTTTGGTCTGGCCTGTTGTGCGGTCGAGATGATGCATGCGGGTGCCGCGCGTTACGACATGGAACGTTTCAGCATGCTGTTCCGACCTAGTCCGCGCCAGTCCGACCTGATGATTGTTGCGGGCACGCTTTGCAACAAGATGGCGCCGGCGCTGCGCAAGGTGTACGACCAGATGAGCGAGCCGCGCTGGGTGCTGTCGATGGGTTCGTGCGCCAATGGGGGCGGCTACTACCACTACAGCTATTCCGTAGTGCGTGGCTGCGACCGGATCGTTCCGGTGGATGTGTATGTGCCTGGTTGTCCGCCCACGGCAGAGGCGCTGCTCTACGGCATCATCCAGTTGCAGCAGAAGATTCGCCGCACCAACACCATCGCGCGGGTCTGAAGGAAGGACATGACAGTTTTTGCGGTCAGTACCGAAGCGCTCAGCGAGGCCGTCACTGCAGCGTTGGGCAACCGGATTCGGCAGGTTTATGCGCAGCACGGCGAGGTGACGGTGGTTGTCGGTGCGGGCGATTACCTGGAGGCTGCCACGTTGCTGCGCGACACACCGGCTTGCAGCTTCGAGCAATTGATCGACTTGTGCGGTGTTGACTATTCCGAGTACGCGGGCAGCATCGGTGGCGCGCGCTACTGCGTGGTATCGCATCTGCTGTCGATCAGTCTCAACCAGCGCGTGCGCCTGAAGGTCTATGCGTCCGATGACGATGTGCCTGTGGTCGATTCGTTGACCAGTGTCTGGAACTCCGCCAACTGGTTCGAGCGTGAGGCGTTCGACCTGTTTGGCATCGTATTCGAAGGGCACAACGATCTGCGCCGCATCCTGACCGACTACGGCTTCATCGGGCATCCGTTTCGCAAGGACTTCCCGACCACCGGCCACGTGGAGATGCGTTACGACGCCGAGCAGAAACGGGTGATTTACCAGAGCGTCACGATCGAGCCGCGCGAAATTACGCCACGCATTGTGCGCGAAGACAACTACGGGGGCCTGCATTGAGCTTCCAGGAACGGTTGGGCCTGGCCCTGCACCATGGCTGAGATCAAGAATTACACCCTGAACTTCGGGCCGCAGCATCCGGCGGCGCACGGTGTATTGCGCCTCGTGCTGGAGCTCGATGGCGAGGTGGTCCAGCGTGCCGATCCGCATATCGGTCTGCTGCACCGGGCCACCGAAAAGCTGGCTGAAAGCAAGACCTACATCCAGTCGCTGCCGTACATGGACCGGCTCGACTATGTGTCGATGATGGCCAATGAGCAAGCCTACTGCCTGGCGATAGAGAAGCTGCTGCAAGTCGATGTGCCTCTGCGTGCGCAGTACATCCGTGTCATGTTTGCCGAAATCACGCGGCTGCTGAACCACCTGATGTGGCTGGGTGCGCACGGTTTCGACTGCGGCGCGATGAACATCCTGATCTACTGCTTCCGCGAGCGTGAGGCCTTGTTTGACATGTACGAAGCGGTGTCCGGTGCACGTATGCATGCGGCCTACTTCCGGCCTGGCGGTGTCTACCGCGATCTGCCGGACACGATGCCGCAGTACCAGGTCAGCAAGATCAAGAACGCACGTGCGATTGCGCAGCTCAACGAGAACCGGCAGGGCTCGTTCCTTGATTTTGTCGATGACTTTTGCAAGAATTTCCCCGGCCAGGTGGACGAATACGAAACCCTGCTGACCGAGAACCGTATCTGGAAGCAACGCACCGTGGGTATCGGTGTGGTTACCCCTGAACGCGCCCTGAACATGGGCTTTACCGGCGCGATGTTGCGCGGTTCAGGGGTTGCCTGGGACCTGCGCAAGAAGCAGCCCTATGACGCCTACAGCCTGGTGGACTTCGACATTGCGGTGGGCAAGACCGGTGACTGCTACGACCGCTACCTGGTGCGGGTGGCAGAAATGCGGCAGTCCAACCGCATCATCCAGCAGTGTGTGGCCTGGTTGCGCGCCAACCCCGGACCGGTGATCACCGCCAACCACAAGGTGGCCGCACCGTCGCGCGAATCGATGAAGTCCAACATGGAAGAGTTGATCCACCACTTCAAGCTTTTCACTGAAGGTTTTCATGTGCCCGCTGGTGAAGCCTATGCGGCCGTGGAACACCCGAAAGGTGAGTTTGGTATCTACATCGTGAGTGACGGTGCCAACAAACCCTACCGGCTGAAAATCCGCGCACCCGGCTTTGCGCACCTGGCAGGTATGGACGAGATGGCCCGCGGGCACATGATCGCGGATGCGGTGGCCATCATCGGGACGATGGACATTGTGTTCGGGGAGATTGACAGATGATCTCGGAAGCCGCAAAGCAGCGTTTTGCCCGCGAAGTGGCCAAGTACCCGGTGGACCAGAAGCAGTCGGCTGTGATGGCCTGCCTGGCCATCGTGCAGCAGGAGCTGGGGCATGTCAGCGTCGAGAGTGAGCAGCAGGTGGCCGATTACCTGGGAATGGCACCGATTGCCGTGCACGAGGTGACCACCTTCTACAACATGTACAACCAGCGGCCGGTGGGCAAATACAAGCTCAACGTATGTACCAATCTGCCGTGCCAGTTGCGCGATGGCGCAGTGGCACTGCAATATCTTGAGAAGAAACTTGGCATCCTTATGGGCGAAACCAGTTCTGACGGTTTGTTTACATTGCAACAAAGCGAGTGCCTGGGCGCATGTGCTGACTCGCCAGTACTGCTGGTAAACGACCGCACCATGTGCAGTTTCATGAGCAATGACAAGCTGGACCAGCTGGTGGACGGCCTGCGGGCGGTGGAGGGGCATTGATGCTGGCACAGCAACTTCTGGCCCAGTTCCAGGCCACCGGCGTCGAGAGCTGTTTCCACAACCGCCATATCAATCCGCAGATCTACCTTGGCCTGGACGGCACCAACTGGCGACTGAAAGACTACCAAGCGCGTGGTGGTTATCAGGCGCTGCGCAAAATCCTGGCTGCCGACGGCGGAGAAGGCTTGACGCCCGACCAGGTGATTGCCACGGTCAAGGAGTCGTCTTTGCGGGGCCGGGGCGGGGCAGGTTTTCCGACCGGTCTCAAATGGAGCTTCATGCCTCGGTCGTTTCCGGGTCAGAAGTATCTGGTGTGCAATTCGGACGAAGGCGAACCCGGCACCTGCAAGGACCGCGACATCCTGCAGTTCAACCCGCATATCGTGATCGAAGGCATGGCCATTGCCGCGTATGCGATGGGCATTTCTGTGGGCTACAACTACATCCACGGTGAAATTTTCAAGAGCTACGACCGCTTCGAAGAGGCACTTGAAGAAGCGCGCGCCGCCGGGCTGCTGGGCAACCAGATATTGGGCAGCAAGTACAGCTTCCAGCTGCACGCGGCCCACGGGTTTGGTGCTTATATCTGTGGTGAAGAAACCGCTTTGCTGGAATCACTCGAAGGCAAAAAGGGCCAGCCCCGCTTCAAACCGCCATTCCCGGCCAGTTTTGGCATGTACGGCAAACCGACCACCATCAACAACACCGAAACCTTTGCGGCGGTGCCGTGGATCATCCGCAATGGCGGCGCGGCTTATCTGGCGTGTGGCAAACCCAACAACGGTGGCACCAAGATCTATTCGATCAGCGGCGATGTAGAGTGGCCCGGCAACTACGAAATCCCGATGGGCACACCGTTTGCCAAGCTGCTGGAGATAGCCGGTGGCGTGCGCGGTGGGCGCAAGCTCAAGGCGGTAATTCCTGGCGGGTCTTCTGCGCCCATATTGCCCGCTGCAGTCATGATGGACTGCACCATGGACTACGACTCGATCGCCAAGGCCGGGTCGATGTTGGGCTCTGGTGCCGTGATTGTGCTCGACGAGACGCGTTGCATGGTCAAGTCGTTGCAGCGCCTGAGTTATTTCTACATGCACGAATCCTGCGGCCAGTGCACGCCGTGCCGCGAGGGCACCGGCTGGTTGTCGCGTATGGTGAACCGGGTTGAAAACGGCCAGGGCCGACCCAGCGACCTGGACCTGCTGAATTCGGTGGCCGACAACATCCAGGGCCGCACTATCTGCGCGCTGGGCGATGCGGCAGCCATGCCGGTGCGCGCGATGATCAAACACTTCCGGCCCGAATTCGAGTACCACGTAGAACACAAGACCTGCATGGTCCCAGCGTATGTGTAAAAGAAGCCCCCACGCTCGTCACTGCGTGTACTTCGCTGCCCCCCGAGGGGACGCATTTTGCCTTGGGAGCGGCCCGGCGGCAAAACATGGCCCCCATGTTCGTCACGAGTAACAACAGATGGTAGAAATCGAACTCGACGGCAAGAAGGTCGACATTGTTGAAGGCAGCATGATCATGCATGCGGCCGACAAGGCGGGCACCTACATACCGCATTTCTGCTACCACAAGAAGCTCAGCATTGCCGCCAATTGCCGCATGTGCCTGGTCGACGTGGAGAAGATGCCCAAACCCATGCCGGCCTGTGCCACACCGGTCACGCAGGGCATGATCGTTCGTACCAAGAGCGACAAAGCTGTCAAAGCGCAACAGTCGGTGATGGAGTTCCTGCTCATCAACCATCCGCTCGACTGCCCGATCTGCGACCAGGGCGGTGAATGCCAATTGCAGGATCTGGCCGTGGGTTACGGTGGGTCCGCGTCGCGCTACGCAGAAGAAAAACGCGTCGTGTTCCACAAGGACGCAGGCCCGCTGATCTCGATGGAGGAAATGAGCCGCTGCATCCACTGCACGCGTTGCGTACGTTTTGGGCAGGAAGTGGCCGGCGTGATGGAGCTGGGTATGTCGCACCGTGGCGAACACGCCGAGATCGAAACCTTTGTTGGCCAGTCGATCGATTCGGAGCTGTCGGGCAACATGATCGACATCTGCCCGGTGGGTGCACTCACCAGCAAGCCGTTTCGTTACAGCGCGCGCACCTGGGAGCTGTCGCGGCGCAAGTCGGTCAGCCCGCACGATTCGACCGGTGCCAATCTGGTGGTGCAGGTCAAGAACAACAAGGTGATGCGTGTGGTACCGCTGGAGAACGAAGCCGTCAACGAATGCTGGATCGCTGATAGGGATCGCTTCTCCTACGAAGCCCTGAACAGTACGGAGCGCCTGACCCGACCCATGCTCAAGCAGGGGGGCGAATGGCGTGAAGTGGAGTGGCAGGTGGCGCTTGAATACGTCGCCAACGGCTTGAAACAGATCAAGGCCGACCATGGAGCGCAGAGCATCGGAGCGCTGGTCAGCCCGCACAGTACCGTGGAGGAGTTGTTCCTGGCCGGCGAACTGGTGCGCGGGCTGGGTAGTGACAATATCGATTACCGCTTGCGTAACGCCCAGTTTCCGGTGGCAGAAGGGGTGCGTTATCTTGGCGCATCGATTGCGTCGCTGTCCCAGCTGCAGCGGGTGCTGGTGGTGGGCTCCAACCTGCGCAAGGACCACCCACTATTTGCGCAGCGTATCCGCCAGGCCCAGCGCATGGGCTGTTCGGTGAATGCCCTGAATGCGCTGGTGCACGACTGGGCGATGCCCGTTGCCAACACGCTGCTGGCACCTGCGACAGATTGGGTGCAGGCCCTGGCCGATATCGCCACAGCAGTGGCGACAGAGAAAGGTGTTGACGCACCGGCCGCAGGATCGGCCACGGAAACTGCCACGGCAATCGCCCGGTCGCTGATGGGTGGCGAGCGAAAGGCCATCTTGCTGGGCAACGCTGCCGCGCACCACGCCAAAGCAACCAGCCTGTTGGTGCTGGCCAACTGGATTGCTGCACAAACCGGTGCCACCGTGGGTTACCTGACCGAGGCTGCGAATACGGTGGGAGCGCAACTGGTGGGCGCGATGCCACGCGACGGCGGGCTGAACGCCAGGCAAATGTTGGGCGGAGCCCTCAAGGCGGTGTTGCTGCTCAATAACGAACCGGTGTTCGACGCGGCGGCAGGCCTGGATGCGGCGAAGGCGCTGGCCGCCAGTTCCATGGTCGTGACCTTGAGCCCTTTCAAGACCAATCTCGATTTCAGCGACGTACTGTTGCCGATTGCCCCGTTCACGGAGACGCCAGGCAGTTTCGTCAACGCCGAAGGGCGCCTGCAGAGTTTTCATGCGGTGGTGAAACCGCTGGGTGAAACACGGCCCGCCTGGAAGGTGCTGCGGGTACTCGCCAATTTGCTGGACTTACCCGGTTTTGACTACGAGTCTGCCTCCGACGTGTTGGCGCGCACGGAAGCCAGCGCCACGGCGGGTTTTGCGCCTGGCAAACTCGCTAACCATACCGCTGCAGCGATCGACCTGTCCCCAGCCATGGGCGAGCCGGTGGTAGCCAGCATCTACCAGCTTGATTCCATCGTGCGCCGGGCCACCTCGCTCCAACTCACTGCGGACGCGCGGGCGCGGCAGCCTGGCAGCACCACACCGGCACTGCAGGCGGTGGCCGCATGATCGACCAGATCTACGCCGGCGGCCTGGGGCTGGTAGCGGCCACCTGGTGGAGCGCCGTGGTCTGGCCGGTGCTCTGGGCGCTGGTCAAGATCGTTGTGGTGCTGTTGCCACTGATGGGTTGTGTAGCCTACCTCACGTTATGGGAGCGCAAAGCCATCGCTTTCACCCAGTTGCGAAATGGTCCGAACCGGGTCGGGCCGATGGGTTTGTTGACACCGATTGCTGACGCCCTGAAGCTGATGACCAAGGAGATCATCGTCCCGGCCGCAGCCAGCAAGGGCTTGTTCCTGCTCGGGCCGATAATGACCATCATGCCGGCGCTGGCGGCGTGGGCGGTAGTGCCATTCGGGCCCGATGTCGTGTTGGCCAATGTCAACGCCGGGTTGCTGTTCCTGATGGCCATCACTTCGCTGGAGGTGTATGGCGTCATCATTGCCGGTTGGGCGTCCAACTCCAAATACGCCTTTCTGGGAGCATTGCGCGCCTCGGCCCAGATGGTCAGCTACGAAATTGCCATGGGTTTCTGTCTGGTGGTGGTCTTGATGGTGTCGGCCAGCATGAACATGACCGACATCGTGATGGGCCAGGCCAAAGGCATGTTCGCCGAGCAGGGCATGGGTGTGCTGTCCTGGAACTGGCTGTCGCTGTTCCCTATATTCCTGGTGTATTTCATCGCCGGTCTGGCCGAGACCAACCGCCACCCATTTGATGTGGTCGAAGGCGAGTCGGAAATCGTTGCCGGGCACATGGTCGAGTACTCCGGCATGTCGTTTGCCATGTTCTTCCTGGCCGAATACGCCAACATGATCCTGGTGTCCACCCTGTGTGTGATCATGTTTCTGGGGGGCTGGCTGGCACCGTTTGCTTTCCTCGACTGGATCCCGGGCTGGATCTGGCTTGCCATCAAGACGTTTGTGGTGGTGACCATGTTCCTGTGGGTGCGCGCCACGTTCCCGCGTTACCGCTACGACCAGATCATGCGGCTGGGCTGGAAGATTTTTATTCCCATCACGCTGGTGTGGCTGGTGGTTGTCGGGGGCTGGATGCAAACCCCCTTCAGTATCTGGAAATAACACGATGACCACTGCTACCGCCCCCGTGGCAAACACCGCTGCACCGTTCTCGCTCAAGGATTTCCTGTCGAGTTTCATGTTGCTCGAGCTTCTCAAGGGTATGGCCGTGACTGGCCGCTACATGTTCCGGCGCAAGATCACGGTGCAGTTCCCGGAAGAGAAAACCCCGGCCAGCCCGCGTTTTCGGGGTCTGCACGCATTGCGCCGTTACGAGAACGGCGAGGAGCGCTGCATCGCCTGCAAGCTCTGCGAGGCGGTCTGCCCGGCGCTGGCCATCACCATCGAGTCCGAAGTACGCGACGACGGTTCGCGCCGTACGACCCGGTACGACATCGACCTCACCAAGTGCATCTTCTGCGGCTTCTGCGAAGAAAGCTGCCCGGTCGATTCGATCGTCGAGACCCACATTTTCGAGTACCACGGCGAGAAACGCGGCGACCTGTATTTCACCAAGGAAATGCTGCTGGCCGTTGGTGACAGGTACGAAGGCGAGATTGCCGCGCGCCGGGCGGCAGATGCCAAATACCGCTGATGCACACGTAATGCGCAAGTAGATTCACCAAAAGAAAAATCAGCCATGGATGTGAAAGCCGGCCTGTTTTACGTGTTCTCGGCGTTGTTGCTGTTTGCGGCGTTTCGTGTGGTGACGGCACGCAACCCGGTGCATGCAGCGCTGTACCTGGTGCTGTCGTTTTTCCAGGCCTCACTGATCTGGATGCTGCTCAAAGCCGAGTTCCTGGCGATTGCGCTGGTGCTGGTGTATGTGGGGGCGGTCATGGTGCTGTTCCTGTTTGTCGTGATGATGCTGGACATCAACATTGACAGCGTGCGCCAGGGCTTCTGGCGCCATTTCCCGCTGGCCGGTTCTGTGGGTGCCTTGATCGCACTGGAGATGGCGGCGGTTCTGATGGGCGGGTTCCGTCCGAGCGAACCCAAAGCCATGGCCTCCGCTGTGCAAGCCGCAGGCCAGACGACCGGGCAAGTTTCCAACACCCGGGACCTCGGAATACTGCTTTATTCCGAATACGTGTTCCCGGTACAAATCGCCGCCGTGATCCTGCTGGTTGCCATCATTGCCGCCATTGCCCTGACCTTGCGTGGGCGCAAAGACAGCAAACATATTGGAGCCAGCGAGCAGATTCGTGTGCGTGCGAGCGACCGCCTGCGGTTGGTCAAGGTCGCAGCGACGCGCCCGGCACCGCCGCCAGCGCCCGCGCCGCAGACCGATGCGGCAGCCAGCCCGGAGAAAAAAGCATGACCCTGACGCTGGGCCACTTTCTGTCACTGGGGGCGATGTTGTTCGCCCTGTCGGTCATCGGCATTTTCCTGAACCGTAAGAACCTGATCATCCTGTTGATGGCGATCGAGTTGATGCTGCTCGCCGTCAACATGAATTTTGTCGCGTTCTCGTACTACCTGGGCGACATGCGCGGCCAGATTTTCGTGTTTTTCATCCTTACCGTGGCAGCGGCGGAGTCGGCCATCGGCCTGGCCATTCTGGTTCAGCTGTTCCGCAACAAGTCCAACATCAACGTGGATGAACTGAACCAGCTCAAGGGCTGAAACACAAGATGGGTCAAACTCTTTCCGCGTCCATCCTGCTCACGGTCGCACTGGCACCGTTGGTGGGTGCTGTGCTGGTGGGCGTGTTCGGAACGGCGTTCGGTGGCAACCGGCTGGGCCGAAGCGTTTGCCACAGCCTGACGATTGGTGCCGTGGCGCTGTCGTTCGTACTGTCGGCCATGACGCTGTACAGCGTGGCCATGGAGGGCGCTCGCTTCAACCAGACCTTGTACACCTGGATGCAGGTG
>JANOCN010000123.1:0-1511 GCA_031412185.1 Betaproteobacteria bacterium
GTAGTCGCCGGCTGGCGTGTACTGGCGCACCACATAGTCATGCTGCAGCAGCTCGCCCGCGTTCTCACCTGATCGCACTTTGGAGCTGTGACCGTTTTCGGTAACCGTCCAGTACGCGCTCCAGACGGCCGACCCCTGACCGTGGCTGGTCACCGTCGCCTCGAAGTAGTCAGCACCAAGCCGCTGCAGGCGAATGGCTACTTGCGCGGGTTCGGGCTTGGCTGGCAAATGGGCTCCGGCCTGGTGCCAGTTCGGCCAGTCGCGCCCGTTGCGCACTGCCTGCGGTGTGTAGATCGAGCGCAAGTTGTTCCAGTTGGCGACCTGCCGTTGGCGCGTGGTGTGGGCCGGACTGGCAAAACGGTCTACCCATCCGATGTAGTCCCAATAACCGACGTGAAAAGCCAGGATCACGGCGGGAGCAGTGCCGGCAGACTGCGGCTTGAGCCGCGACAGCCAGCGGTCTGCCGGCGGGCAGGAACTGCAGCCCTCGGATGTGTAGAGCTCAATAACCGGCGTGACGTTAGCACCTGACTGCGCCGTGCAGGTTTCCTGCGCCGCCATCCCGCTGCCAGCAGCAGTGCACGACAAGGCTGCAAACACCAATGGCAAAGGGCAGGTGCTTCGAAATATCATAGTGTGGCTCCAAATTGCGCTGTGGCACACTCGCGGCCTTACGCCTGGTCGGTAGGTCGCCAGGGCGTACGAAATCTTACTGTCGGCAGGGGAAATAACAACATGCAATCCATCAGCTACCTGATCGCCATGGAACTGGGTGTGCGTGAGGCTCAGGTGCAGGCGGCAGTGGAGCTCTTCGACGGCGGCGCAACCGTGCCTTTTGTCGCGCGTTACCGCAAGGAAGCTACAGGCGGGCTGGACGATATAGCGTTGCGCGCGCTGGAACTGCGCCTGGGTTATCTGCGCGATCTGGCTGCGCGCCGCCTGGCCGTTTGCAAGGCCATCGATGCGCAGGGCAAACTGACTGAACCGCTGCGCCATGCGATCAACGCCTGCGCCACCCATCAGGATCTGGAGGACCTGTACCTGCCGTTCAAACTCAAGCGGCGAAGCAAAGGCGAAATTGCGCATGAGGCAGGGCTGGCGCCACTTGCCGAGGCCTTGTTCGCTGATCCGACGCTAGTACCGCTTGACGCGGCGGCAGCGTTTGTGGTTGTCGCTGTACCTCCGGTTGACGGCGCACCGGTACCGGCGGACTTCTCGACGCCATTGGCAGTGCTGAACGGCGTGCGCGACATCCTGAGTGAACTTTGGGCCGAACAGGCTCCCCTGGTGCAGGGTCTGCGTGAATGGTTGTGGACTTCGGGGGTGTTGCAAAGCCGGCTGCGAGCCGGCAAGGACGAGAACCATCCCGACGTAGCAAAGTTCAGTGACTATTTCGATTACGCCGAGCCCATCCGGCAAGTGCCATCGCACCGTGCCTTGGCGGTCTTTAGGGGGCGCACGCTGGAGCTGCTGGATCTCCAGTTGGTGGTGCCAGAGGCCGTTTCGCCCGC
>JANOCN010000124.1:0-6536 GCA_031412185.1 Betaproteobacteria bacterium
TCCAGTTCAACCTGATCAACGGTCTGCGAAATAGCATCAAGAATAAAAGCGTGCGTTGTCTTACCGGCGATGAGCGCCGCAGCGGCAACACGCGCCTTCAGGTCGTCTTCAATTCGAATGGTGGTGGTTGACATGGTCGATCACATTTTGTCGTTGCAACTGTAGCACTCAAGTGCTATCAAGGCCGGTTAGCACAGTGCGCAGGTCATCGTCTGCTATTTGAGAAGGTCCGAAGCAAAGTAGTTTTTAGGTCCGTCAGTCTTTGGAGTGTCCAGATATCCTTCCAGAATGCGCCCGAGAATCTCCAAGGGTTCTAAGGCCGGGTCCTTGTTGAGCGCCCGCAGCCAAGCCAAAGCCTTCACCGGCTTGCTGCCTTCCGGTATCTCGTTGGGACACCCTGCGTAGAGAAACAAGTTATCCAGGCTTGCACGGGTTTCAACTGCTGCCGCGACGGCTGACCGTCACAGGCTCCGCAGTGGGGCCCTATGGCCCGTCCGAGGGCGGCGCTACCAACGACCGTGCTTGATGTTGTCGCGGACAAACCTGCGATAGCGGGTTGAGTCCAGGGGCTCCGGAGTTCGGTGGCGCTTCTGATTGCAATACAAGCAAGCCGCAACGATGTTCCTTCTCGCGTCGGTTCCATCTTCGCACTTGGCTTTCAAATGCTCAGCGGTGCAGCGTGCAAGCTCGGCTAGTTCCAAAGGGATACCGCGCCGTGCGGCGAACTCCTGCGGAGCGTCCTCCCACATAGGGCAACCGCAGTAGAAGCACTGATGGGCTTGGTGGACGAATGCTGAGTGTCGATGCTTGGGAATGCGATTGGGCATGCAGGAACTCCATTTCATTGAAGTCCCGCTTGTCCTAAAAGGTACATCACGGGCACCTGCCGGAGTGGCCCCGGATTCAGGAAAGCACGCCCATAAGGCTAGTTTGTGCTTTGCTTCACGTTCGAGCGTGAGCTGACGCCAGCATTCTGCCAAAGACATGATCGCGCTGCAAGTACCAGCCTTGTCCAACGAGGTATGCGCCTGAACGAGGCGTGCATATCCAACGAGCAATTAGCCTGAAGGGGATTCGCTGCCTCTGAGTGAATGGTTTAATTATCGCAAGGATAGTGGTCAACATGGACGAATCGCGGCGGTGCGCCCGCTCACAGAGCGCCTGCACCTTGGGTGCGCGGCGCGGCAGAACTTCCGCCCCGTCGCTGTGCGCCGTCCACAGCAGCAATGTTGTATGGCCCATGCTTCGGGATCCATCAGGACTTTGAACATGTGCTGGACCAATTGGAAGATGCTTACGACTAGCTGATTCAGCAACCGCGCGCAAGGCGTGGTGCATGGAGGGGCGTGCCAGGTGCCCCGCCCAGACACAGCAGCAAAGCGTCTGTCCGCGTCTACAGCCGGTCGGCTCGTGTGGCGAAAATCGATTTCCAGTTGGATTCACCCTTGCGGATGACGCCGGCGGTGTCACCCAGGAACAAGGTCTTGTGCGCGGCTTCCGAACTGTTGAGGTACAGCTGCCCGTCCACGACCGCCCAGTACTCGGCTTTGGTGCCTATTTTCTTGCCCTTGCTGGCACCCGCCGAGCACCAGCCGCCGTAGGCCGGGGCATACTTTGCCGGGCTGGCCATGAACATGTCGCGATTTGCCGCAGAGGAGAAATGCCAGGTCGCACCCTGGTACTCAGCGCTGAATTGCGCCGAGCCCTGCGTGGGCTTGCCCATGGTGTGGTAAGCCACGGTGTCGTAGCCGCCAATGGCCGCACCGTCTTTCAGGAAGTGTTCGTCCGCAGCAAATGCGGCGCTTAAGGGAAGCAGGGCGAAAGTGGCAACTACTGCGCAATGGCGCAGAAAGGTGGGGGGAACACGGGTCATGGCAGGCACTCCTGATGTGGGTGATTGATCCCGCAGCCATTTCGGTACGGGAGCCGTACCGAAATGGCATGGCTGGACTTCAGTCCACCCAGCGGCCCCGCACCTTACAAAAAAAGTGTTCAACCACCTCTGCGCGCCTGCTCGTACAGCGCCTGCACCTTGGGGGCGTTGGCTTCGAGCTCGCGAATCCGGTCCGGGCCGGAGGGGTGCGTCGATAGGAACTTGGTGCCACTGCTGCCACCGGAGGCCGCCGCCATCTTGCGCCACAACGTAGCACCCGCGTCAGGCGAAAAGCCGGACCGGGCCGCCAGCTCCAGGCCGACCAGATCGGCTTCGCTTTCGTCCTCGCGGCTGAACTTGAGCGCCAGCAACTGGGTGCCGAGTTTGGCGGCCACGTTGCCAAGGTCACCCAGGCCGAGCAGTTGCGCACCGATGGACAAGCCCATGCTGGTGGCCTGGGTCTTGGCCAGACGTTCGCGCGCGTGCTCGCGCAGGGCGTGTGCCATTTCGTGGCCCATGATCATCGCGGCTTCATCGTCACTCAGTTTGAGCTGATCCAGGATGCCGGTGTAGAAGGCAATCTTTCCACCTGGCATACAAAACGCATTGATCTGTTTGCTGCCGATCAGGTTGACTTCCCAGCGCCACTGGCGTGCACGGTCGTTCCACTGAGGAGCATTCGGAATAACGCGCTGGGCAATCCCGCGCAGGCGCTGCAGCTGCGCATTGCCCTCGGGTGCCAGTGCCCTTTTGGCGTTGGCCTCGGCCATCATCTGCGCGTACTGCTGCGCCGCCGCAGCTTCCAGCTGGTCGGCCGGCACCAGTTTGCGCAGGCCCGATGACTTGCCTACGTCGACTTGCGCGAGCAGCGGTGTCGCCGCACCGGCTCCGGCGGCAAGCATAAAGGCCCGTCGTGACGACCAGACGCCGGTTCTTAAATTACATAGATGGCACATACGTCAATAATAGCCACAACCCGACAGCGCGCGCATGACCGACATTAGCTCCACTTCAAGTAGGCCCCGTCTGACGTGGCAGGATGCACTGCGGGTGTACCGCGAACCCGCCAGCATTCGCATGCTGCTGCTGGGTTTCTCGGCTGGCCTGCCGCTGCTGCTGGTATTTGGTACCTTGAGTTTCTGGCTGCGCGAAGCCGGCATTGACCGCACCACCATTGGCCACCTGAGCTGGGTCGGCCTGGCATATGGCTTCAAGTGGGTCTGGTCGCCGCTGGTGGACCGCCTGCCGATTCCCTTCCTGACGCACCGGCTCGGACGCAGGCGCAGTTGGTTGCTGCTGTCGCAACTGGTCATCATGGTTGCGCTGGTGTGTATGGCGCTGACCGATCCCAAACTCGCGCTGGCACCGATAGTCTGGGGTGCCCTGGCAGTGGCGTTTGCATCAGCCACCCAGGACATTGCGCTGGACGCCTACCGCATCGAATCAGCACCGGGCGAACGCCAGGCGGCGCTGGCTGCCACCTACCAGACCGGTTACCGCCTGGCCATGATCTGGGCCGGTGCGGGTGTTCTGTGGATTGCGGCGCGCGCCGAGGTGGCCAACACGGCGGCGTACCAGCAAGCGGCCTGGCAGGTCGCCTACCTGGTGATGGCGGCATCGATGTTGCTGGGCGTGCTGACAGTTTTGTTTTCACCCGAACCCGCCCACCGCGAAATCGCCCCCGCGCGCAATCTGGGCGACTGGCTGCAGAGCGCATTGGTGGACCCGTTTGCCGATTTCCTGCGCCGCTACCGCTGGCAGGCGGCGCTGATACTGGGTTTGATCGCGCTGTACCGCATCAGCGATGTGGTGATGGGCATCATGGCCAACCCGTTTTACGTGGACATGGGGTACTCCAAAGACGAGGTTGCGGGCGTAACCAAGCTGTATGGCGTGGTGATGACGTTGGCAGGCGCGTTTGTCGGCGGCGCGCTGGCGATGCGGTTTGGCGTCATGCGGGTGCTGATGCTGGGAGCTTTCCTTAGCGCGGCCAGCAATCTGCTGTTCGCCTGGCTGGCTGGCTACGGGCACGACATCAAAGCGCTGATCCTGGTGGTGTCGGCCGACAATCTGAGCAGCGGCATTGCGTCGGCGGCATTTATTGCCTACCTGTCCGGCCTGACCAACGTGCAGTACTCGGCAACGCAATACGCCTTGTTCAGCTCCCTGATGTTGTTGCTGCCAAAGTTTATCGCCGGGTTCTCAGGCCAGTATGTTGACGCTTTCGGTTACAGCCACTTCTTCGTGGCCACGGCTTTGCTCGGTGTGCCCGTGCTGCTGTTGATCTGGTTGGCGGCACGCTCCGGGCACGCCGTGGGCGCGGCGGCTCCGACGCCAAACCCGGGCGACTGAGCCCTTCCGGCGTTTACGTTTCTTTACCGCCGCTTCAAGCGCCGGGTGCAGCCCCACCCTAAACTGCCACGATGGCTGAACACTTGTTGATGATCGAGGATGACAGCCGCCTGGCGCAGATGGTGGTGCAGTACCTCGGCCAATCTGGTTATGCAGTCACCCACATGGCCGACGCCCGCAGCGGCCTGGCACATCTGCAGGAGCGGCAGGACGACGCGCTTCCGGTGTTGGTGATCCTGGATTTGATGCTGCCCGACATGGACGGGCTGGAGGTGTGCAGGCGCATCCGCGCCTTGCCCGGTGCCGCCGCCCAGATACCGGTGCTGATGCTGACCGCCAAGGGCGATCCGATGGACCGCATCATCGGCCTGGAGATCGGTGCCGACGATTATTTGCCCAAACCGTTCGAGCCGCGCGAGTTGCTGGCCCGCATTCGGGCTGTTCTGCGCCGCCATGCGCCGGGGGCGCCGGGTCCCGGTCGGGTGCTGCGTTTCGGTGCACTCGAGATCGACCAGGACGCACGCACCGTCGCGGTCGCAGGCAAGCCGTGCGAACTGACGTCGTACCAGTTCGATTTGTTGTTGGCACTTGCCGAACGCGCCGGCCGGGTGCTGACACGCGACCAGATCATGGAAGCCGTGCGCGGGCGTGAACTGGATGCGTTCGACCGCTCCATCGACGTGCACATGGGGCGCATTCGTGCGGCGATCGAGCTCGACGCGAAAAACCCAAAACGCATTTTGACGGTACGCGGCGTGGGCTACGTGTTCGCCAGGCAACAAGACTGACGGGCCATGAAAACTCGGCTGCACCAGCGCCTGTATTTGCGCATCTGGCTGGCCGTTGTCGGCACGGTCATCGTGCTGACGCTGGTGGTGGGCTGGCTGGCGCGAATGGATGCCGAGAGTGAACGCGCGCAGCGCCCGGGGCGCGAGATCGTGTTGCGCAACGAAGCCGGAGAAGTTGTCGGGCAGGCACCGGCCAAGCCTGGCCGCGTGCCGGGCCAGGGGCCGGAGTTCCAGGTGACCACCGTGGACGGGAAGACTCTCTTTATCCAGTTGCCACGGCCGCCCAACCGCCTGCCCGCTATGGGCTCTGACGGGCCATTGGGTGGGCGTGGCCCGACGCGCCTGCCATTCAGTTTTGCCTGGATGCTCGGTCTGGTCGCGTTTGCGGTGGCATTGGGCACTTACCCTATCGTGCGTCGGCTCACCAAACGGCTGGAGGCGCTGGAACAGGGCGTAAAGCAGTGGGGTGACGGCAACCTCGCGGTGCGGCTGCCACAAGACGGGCATGACGAGGTCGCCGCACTGGCACAGGGTTTCAACGTTGCAGCCGCTCGGGTGCAGACGCTGCTGCTGTCGCACAAGGCCTTGCTGGCCAACGCTTCGCACGAATTGCGCTCCCCGCTGGCGCGCATCCGCATGGGGCTGGAGCTGATGGATGCACAACCCGGCGTGGCGTTCAAGGACGAAATTGCGCGCAATATCCAGGAGCTCGACCAGCTCATCGACGAAATACTGCTGGCCAGTCGGCTCGACGCCAGCGAGGCCGATATCGGCACGCAGGAGGTGGTGGACCTGGCCGGGCTGGCCGCCGAAGAGTGCGCGCATACCGACGCAGACCTGCAGACCGAGGGACGGGCGCGCGGCCTGCTGGTACAGGGTGTCAGCAGGCTGCTGCGCCGCATGCTGCGCAACCTGCTGGAAAACGCGCGCCGACACGCTGCAGGCACCGTCACGATGGGGCTGACTTCGGAGCGCGGACAAGTGGTACTGCGGGTATGTGATAACGGACCGGGTGTGCCTCCCGAGTTGCGCGAGCGCATTTTTGAGCCGTTTTACCGCTTGCCAGGCGCCAGCGAACGCGATGGCGGCGTGGGGTTGGGCCTGGCGCTGGTGAAGTCCATCGTGTTGCGCCACGGGGGCACGGTGATGTGCGAGGGCCGACCGACCGGAGGTGCCTGTTTTGTGGTGGTTTTGCCGCAGGCGCTGTTGCCTTGCGCCAAAAACAGCGCCTGACACCCCCAAAAAGTTCACGCTTCCACCGTAAAACTGGCCTTCATCGCCCGGATGGAGGATGGTCAACCCGCAACCTAGCCGCTACAGTAAGTTCAACTGCTGTCACAGTTGCCAAGGCCACAGGGTACCAACCCTGCTTCGGAACAGACACTGAAGACAAAGCCGCTCAGGGAAACCAGATCTCCAACGACGTCCTTTCGGGGACTTTTCAAAAGCCACCTCACGGTGGCTTTTTTTTCCTCTCGGGGGTTTTACTACGCTGTTGGCCCACGGGAAACCCGCAAACCCAA
>JANOCN010000125.1:0-5782 GCA_031412185.1 Betaproteobacteria bacterium
GGCGCAGGCTCCGCAGGTAGCGTGCTGGCGAACCGCTTGAGCGAAGACGCGGACGTACGTGTGCTGGTGCTGGAGGCAGGCGGGCTGGACTACAGCCTGTTCATCCACATGCCGTCGGGGTTTGCGTATCCGATGGCGAACCCGCGCTATACCTGGATGTACGAGTCCGAGCCGGAACCGTTTATGGACCAACGCCGCATCCATACGCCGCGCGGTCGGGTGATTGGGGGTTCGTCCTCGATCAACGGCATGGTGTATGTCCGTGGCCATGCGTTGGACTACGACACCTGGGCGCAGCGGCCGGGGTTGGAGGACTGGTCTTACGCGCACTGCCTGCCGTATTTCCGCAAGTCCGAACACCGCGCCTCTGGGGGCGACCAGTACCGCGGTGACTCAGGGCCGCTGCACGTGAGCACGGGGCAGTGCAACAACCCGCTTTACCAGGCGTTTGTCGAAGCCGGGCAACAGGCCGGGTATCGGTTCACCGAGGACATGAACGGTTTCCAGCAGGAGGGTTTTGGTGCCATGGATATGACCGTTCACAAGGGTCGGCGCTGGAGTGCGGCCATGGCCTACCTGCGGCCGGCCCTTAAGCGCCCCAACGTTCGCCTGCAGACCCGGTCGCTGGTAACCCGGGTGTTATTTGAAGGCCCCGACGGTACGCAGCGCGCGGTGGGGGTGGAGGTGCTGCGCCGCGGCCAGGTGCAGCAATTGCGCGCCCGCCGGGAGGTGATTTTGTGCGGCGGTGCCATCAATTCGCCCCAGCTATTGCAGCTCTCGGGCATCGGCAATCCGGCGCACCTGCAGGCGCTGCGCATCCCGGTCATCGCGCCACTGGAAGGTGTGGGCGAAAACCTGCAGGACCATCTGGAAACCTACGTCCAATATGCGTGCAAGGAGCCGATCACGCTGTATTCGGCGCTCAACCCATTTGTCAAACTCAAGATCGGGGCGGAGTGGTTGTTGTTCCGCACTGGCCTGGGGGCTAGCAACCATTTCGAGTCGGGTGGTTTTATCCGCAGCGAAGCGGGCGTCCAACACCCCGACCTGCAGTACCACTTTCTGCCGATGGCGGTGCGTTACGACGGCAAGGCTCCGGCTACGGGCCACGGCTTCCAGGCGCACGTGGGCCCGATGCGCCCTACCAGCCGTGGCCATGTGCGTGTGCGCTCAGTCAGCGCCAAGGATGCCCCCGAAATATTGTTTAACTACATGGGTACCGAGCAGGACCGCAAGGAAATGCGTGCCGCGATCCGGCTCACGCGCGAGGTGTTTGCCCAGAAGGCGTTTGACCGCTACCGGGGTGCGGAGTTGTCGCCCGGCCCGGCCATCCAGACCGACGCCCAGATCGACGCCCATATCCGCGCCAATGCCGAGACCGCCTACCATCCCTCCTGCACCTGCCGCATGGGAGTGGACGCGATGGCCGTCACGGACGGTGCGGGGCGTGTACACGGGGTACAACAGTTACGTGTCGTCGATTCGTCCGTCATGCCCGACGTGGTCAGTGGCAACCTGAATGTGCCTACCATCATGATGGCCGAAAAGTTGTCTGACGCGATTCGCAGGCGTACTCCGCTGCCGGTGTCTGGTGCACCGTTTTTCGTACATCCGCACTACCAGACGCAGCAACGCTGAACCGCTCGAGATTCCATGAACACTGTCGATCCAGCTACCAAACCCACCGACATCCCCGCATTGCGCCACTGGCCTGCGGACGCGGCGCAGAAAATAAATGCGTTGATCACCGCCAACGCGCATTGCGGTGCTTACGCCGTGTTTGATGCCGACAACACGACCTACCACCATGACCTGGTGGGGGCCTTGTTGCCATTCATGGAGGCGCGCGGCGTGTTGACGCGCGACACCATGCACCCGGCGCTCAAGATCATTCCGTTCAAGGACAGTGCGGGCCAACGCGAGAGCCTGCACAGTTATTACTTCCGGCTGGGCGAGATCGACGACCAGGTCGCTTACCCGTGGGCGTCGCAGATTTTTGCTGGCTTCACTCTGCGTGAACTGAAAGGCCATCTGGACGACATGCTGGCTTCGGGCAAACCGATCATGGCGGAGGTCTTTGAAGGCGACCAGGTCAAGACGATTGCGGTTCAGCCACCGCGCCTGCAGCGCGGACAGCAGGAGCTCTACCAGGCACTCAAGCACCACGGCATCGAGGTGTTTGTGGTGAGTGCCGCCGCCGAGGAACTGGTTCGTATGGTGCTGGCCGACCCCCAATACGGCTACCACGTGAAAGCCGAAAACGTGATCGGTGTTTCCCTGTTGCTGAAGGACCGGGCTACCGGCCAGGTGACCACCGCGCGCAAATTGATCACGCAAAAGACCTATGCGCCAGCGGACCTGTGGAACATGGAACTCACCCATACCTTGTGGGCACCCATGCCCTGGTACGAAGGCAAACAGGCCGCTATCCACACCTACATCCACCCCTGGAAGAAACCGGTGCTCGTGGCCGGCGACACGCCAGACAGCGACGGGCCGATGTTTTTCCGCGCACCCGATGTCGAACAGGGGTCGATGCGCATTTTTGTGTCACGCAAGCCCACCTACCACGACAAGATCCATGCCCTGCAGGCGCAGCATGCGGCTGCGCAGCTGGAACACGGCTTCCCGGTCACTGCGGATCGCAACTGGATCATCGTAACTCCCGAAGACATCCGATAGGAGGCCATGAATCTTTCTGCTGCGCAGCCCGATCTGACGCCTGTGGTGTTCACCGTACGCCAGTACGGCTCCGCTCCTCGGTGCCACCTCGGCCTGCTCGCGACGAAATCTTCAGGGCCTCCATACCCATAGATATCTTTACGACCTTATGTCATCTTCTACCAACCGTTTCACCCGCCTTCTCGCCAGTCGCCCCTGGCTGCTCGCCGACGGTGCCACCGGCAGTAACCTGTTTGACGTGGGCCTGCTGTCGGGCGATGCGCCCGAATTGTGGAACACCGAACACTCCGACCGCATCGCCAACCTGCACCGCAGTTTTGTCGAGGCCGGAGCCGACATCATCCTCACCAACACCTTTGGCGGCACGCGTTACCGGCTCAAGCTGCACCAGGCCGAGGGCCGCGTGGCCGAGCTCAATCTGGCTGCCGCCCGGATTGCGCGCGCCGTGGCCGACGCCAGCGGGCGTGATGTGGCGGTGGCAGGCAGCATGGGCCCGACCGGCGAGATCATGGCGCCGATCGGGTCGCTGACGTTCGAGCTGGCCCGGGAGGCTTTTGCCGAACAGGCGCAAAGCCTGAAGCAAGGTGGTGCCGATGTGTTGTGGATAGAAACCATGTCGTCGGTCGAAGAAGTCCAAGCCGCCGTGGCGGGTGCTGCCAGCGCAGGCCTGCCGATCGTGTGTACGCTGAGTTTTGACACCAACGGTCGCACCATGATGGGTATTTCGCCCAGCGACTTTGCGGCGCTGGAAAAGACTCTGGTGCCGCGCCTGGCGGCCTGTGGCACCAACTGTGGCGTCGGTGCATCCGAAGTGGTGGCCTGCATCCACAATCTGGCCGTTGCCGCTGGCCCCGATGTGGTGCTGGTGGCCAAAGGCAACTGCGGTATTCCGCAGTATGTGGACGGAGCCATTGTGTACAACGGCACACCGGAGCTGATGGCGGTCTATGCACGCCTGGCGCTGGATGCCGGGGCGCGCATCATCGGCGGCTGCTGCGGCACGTCGGCCCGGCACCTGCGCGCCATGCGCGACGCCCTGGACGCCCACACCGCAGCGCCGAGCCCGCAGCTGGACACCATTGTCAGCGCCCTGGGCGACGTGTCTACCGGCGCACGCGCGCAGTGGGGCGGCGAACAAAGCCGACTGGGCGGCGCGGCACCCGGTGCCAACCTGAAACGCGGCCGTGGCAGGCGGTCGGGCGCAGGGGCCGGGTGATGCCGGTGTTGCGGCGCGCTGGAGTTGGGTAGCGGACGGAGGTAGACTAGTCCCCGCCTTGAACCCACCTGGGTGTGCCGGCAGGCCTTGATGCAGAAGGAGACACCGTGAAAACACTTGCCTCGCTGATCGCCGTGTTGCTGGCGGTGCTCCCTGCAGCCACATGGGGGCAGACGCAGAGCGCCGCCCCAAGCCCAAAACCGGCTACCTCGACCAACCCGGCAGCGAAATCAGCGGAGCGTTTCACCGAAGAGCGCGGTACCTTGAGAGACGCCCGTACCGGCCTGTTGTGGACGCAGTCGGACAGCGGGGCCGACACCAACTGGAACGAGGCCCGCGACTACTGCAAACGCAAACGCGGTGGTTGGCGGCTACCCTCGGCCGATGAGTTGCAGGCACTCTTCGATGCCTCGCAATTGGTGCCGTGCGGCCGCTGGACCTGCCGCGCGTCGCAGAAGTTCCGTTTGTCCGGCCCCTGGTTCTGGAGCAGCGAACGCAGCGGCTCCTCGGAGGCCGCGTTTGTCTACCTGACCACCGGCGACCGCAACACCCTGCATACCGCCAACCGCTACGGCGTGCAGGCGCTGTGTGTGCGGCGGTCGTGATGGGTGCTGAACCTCGGGCTCAATGACTTGTAGACGCGTAGCTACACCAGCTTGCGCCTGATCTTCCGGTCCCACTCCCGCGTCAGTATTTTCACGTCGCCCTCATATGCCTCCAGCCGCCCGGTCACGTGAAAGTGTGTCTTGCTGGCTGTCATGGCCGAATACGTTTCGGTGCGCACCTTCCAGCCACCGCGTGAACGTTCCTCGCTCCAGTGGCATGCTGCCTTGGCCGATAGCGGGTCGTGCGGCAGGATGCTGTAGCTCTCGCGGCCGCAGGCCCATGTGGTCATGCCATGCTCGGTTATCGTGGAGCGGCCGAAGTCGTCGACTATCTCCAGGCGCTGTTCGCCGGTTTGCTGGTTGATGGTGAGTTTGCGTTGGTTGAAGGGCTTGTCGACCTGGATCAGTTCAACCGGTGGTGCCGCCTCTGGCTCCGCGAATACCGGTGCTTTCTCACCCCGCCGCGGCTTGCGCACGGGCAGGTCGATGGAGCTGGCGCCAGTAAACACTGTCAGCGCAACCGGTTCGGGCGCGGGCCAGATCAGCGGCCAGTAGCTGGTCGAGATGGACACCCGCAGCCGGTGGCCCTTGGGCAGCTTGTAGGCTACGTCGTCAAGTTGCACCCTTGCGGTGTAGGCCTTGCCCGGCACCAGCGGCGCGGGGTGTTCATGGCTGGCGCGGTGGCACAGGTTGAGAACCCCATAACTCAGCCGCGATACCGCACCGTCCGGCCATATGGCGTTAAGCCGCACCGCCACGTGGGCCACCGGCTTGTCGGAACTGAACTTCAGGTTCAGGACAGCCGCGCCCACCAGGTCGGTGTCCCTGGCCAGTGGTTCGCTGTCAAAGACAAGCGAGCCCGAGTCGTCGCGACGCTGGTCACCAGGGAACTCGGGGCCGAGCCAGATGATGCAGTATTCGCCGCTGTCCGCCCCGGTAGTCTGGGGGGACGCCAGCAGGCGTTTGGCGACCTTACCCTTGTTCGGCTGCAGCCCATCGGCGTTGAGATAGTGCCGCTGCAGCGCACAGTTGTCGGACGGCCAACTTTCATCACTGACCCAGCGCCCGGGAATCTGCGTTACCGACGCACCGGGTCGGCCCACCTGCATGATGTAGGTGCGAAACGCCGGGTCCTGGCCGACCCCCGTGTCCACGTCTTTGAGCCATTGGTCCCACCAGCGCAGTGCTTCCTGCAGGAAACCGATGCGCGGCTCGGGCACGGCGAAGTGCGGGTACTTGTGCGCCCAGGGGCCGATGATGCCTTTGACCGGCGCATGGA
>JANOCN010000126.1:0-3179 GCA_031412185.1 Betaproteobacteria bacterium
GTCACGCTGGGGGTGGAAGACGCAGGGCGGTTCCTGAGCGGCCTGCGCAGACGCGGGGAATGGCCGCACACCGATCAGGTGGCGGTGTATGGCGAGCAACCGCGCGCCTTGTTGGGAACCGCCCATGTGCGCGGCGGTGAATTGATTCCGGGGCGATTGCTGAGCCCCATCGAGATACAGCAATCCCTGGCCGGCCACTGAAACGGCCGGGCTGGGAAACGACAGATTACCGAAAGAGAACCATGAGCTACAAACAGATACGCAACATCGCCATCATCGCCCACGTGGACCATGGCAAAACTACCTTGGTGGACATGCTGCTGCGCCAAAGCGGAACTTTCCGCGCCAACGAAAAGGTGACCGAGCGCGTGATGGACAGCAACGACCTGGAGAAAGAGCGCGGCATCACCATCCTGGCCAAGAACTGCGCCGTAGACTGGAAAGATACCCATATCAATATCGTCGACACGCCCGGCCATGCCGACTTCGGCGGTGAGGTGGAGCGCGCGCTGTCGATGGTGGACGGTGTCATGCTGCTCATCGACGCAGTCGAAGGCCCGATGCCACAAACTCGCTTCGTGACCAAGAAAGCGCTGGCGCTGGGCCTCAAACCGATCGTGGTGGTCAACAAGGTGGACCGACCTGGAGCGCGCCCCGACTACGTGATCAACGCCGCTTTCGATCTGTTCGACAAACTCGGCGCGACCGAAGAGCAGCTCGACTTCCCGGTGGTGTATGCGTCCGGCCTGAATGGCTGGGCGGCCATGGAAGAGGGCGAACCGGGCGAGCAATGGGGCAAGGACCTGGCACCGCTTTTTGACACGGTGCTGGCACATGTGCCCGCCAACCGCGGTGACCCCGCAGCGCCGCTGCAGTTGCAGGTGAGTTCGATCGACTACTCCACCTACGTCGGCCGAATCGGTGTGGGGCGCATCAGCCAGGGGACCATTCGCACCAACCAGGAGGTGCTGGTGATGGAAGGCCCCGAGGGCAAAGTCAGCAAATCCAAAGTGCAGCAGATTCTGAAATTTGAAGGGCTGGAACGTATTGCCGCAGACACTGCCGGACCGGGCGACATTGTGCTGGTCAGCGGGATCGAGCAGGTCGGTATCGGCGTCACGCTGACCGACCCGCTGTACCCCGCACCGTTGCCGATGCTCAAGATTGACGAGCCCACCCTGACCATGAATTTCTGTGTCAATACCTCGCCGCTGGCGGGGCGCGAAGGAAAGTTCGTGACCAGCCGCCAACTGCGGGACCGGCTTACACGCGAGTTGCAGGCCAACGTGGCGCTGCGCGTGACCGACACCGAAGAGGACGGCATCTATGAGGTGTGTGGCCGCGGCGAGTTGCACCTGACCATATTGCTGGAGAACATGCGCCGCGAAGGGTACGAGCTGGCAGTCTCCAAACCGCGTGTGGTGTTCAAGCTGGTCGCAGGTGAAAAACACGAACCGATCGAGATGCTCACGGTGGACATCGAAGAGGGCCACCAGGGCGGTGTGATGCAGGCGCTGGGCCTGCGCAAAGGCGACCTGCTGACCATGGAGCCAGACGGCCGTGGGCGGGTGCGGCTCGAATACCGGATCCCGGCGCGCGGACTTATCGGCTTCCAGAACGAGTTCCTGAACCTGACGCGTGGCACCGGGCTGGCGAGCAATATATTCGATGGCTACGAAGCCTACCGGGGCGATATCGAAAGTCGCAAGAGTGGTGTGCTGATCAGCATGGACGACGGCGAAATCGTCACCTACGCACTGGGCAAACTCGACGACCGGGGACGCATGTTCGTCAAGGCCGGCGACCCGGTCTACGAAGGCATGATTGTGGGCATCCACAGCCGCGACAACGACCTGATCGTGAACGCGGTGCGCATGAAGCAGCTCACCAATTTCCGTGTCAGCGGCAAGGAAGATGCGATCAAGATCACGCCGCCGATCCAGCTGACGCTGGAGTACGCGGTGGAATTTATTGAAGACGATGAGCTGGTCGAGATCACACCCAAAAGTATTCGCCTGCGCAAGCGTTACCTGAAGGAGCACGAGCGCAAGAAGGCCGGGCGCGAGAGCCTGTGACCAAGCGCTGAAAGCAAGTATGAAAATTGCGAAAACCTTCCTGCGCGCCGCCGTCGCGGTACTTTCAGGACTTGCCGCGTTGCATGTGTATGCCCAGCAAACAATCAAGATCGGCGAAATCAACAGTTACAAGGCCCAACCGGCCTTCCTGGATCCCTACCGCAAGGGTATGGAGCTGGCGATCGAGCAGATCAATGCGGCTGGGGGTATCAACGGCCGCAAGCTGCAATTGATTACCCGCGACGACAACGCCACTCCCGGAGACGCCGTACGCGCGGCGGAAGAATTGATTTCGCGCGAGCGCGTGCATGTGCTGGCAGGAGGTTTCTTATCCAATATCGGCCTGGCGCTGGGCGATTTTGCGAAACAGAGGAAGGTCTTCTTTCTTGCCAGTGAACCGTTGACCGACAAGATCGTTTGGCAGAACGGCAACCGCTACACCTTCCGTTTGCGCGCCTCTACTTACATGCAGGTGGCGATGTTGGTGCCGGAGGCGGCAAAGCTGAGGAAAAAGCGCTGGGCCATTGTTTACCCCAACTACGAATACGGCCAGTCAGCGGCTGCGACTTTCAAGCAGTTGCTCAAAGCCGCCCAGAGCGACGTGGAATTTGTTGGGGAGCAGGCCACACCGCTGGGCCGGGTCGACGCGGGCAGTGTTACGCAAGCCCTGGCCGACGCCAAACCGGACGCCATCTTCAACGTGCTTTTTGGTGCCGATCTCTCCCGGTTTGTGCGCGAGGGCAATACCCGCGGGCTGTTTCAAGGGCGCGAGGTGGTCAGCCTACTGACCGGCGAGCCGGAGTACCTGGATCCGCTGAAGGAAGAAACGCCCAATGGCTGGCTCGTTACCGGGTACCCCTGGTACGGAATTCAGACGCCGGAACACAAGGCATTTTTTCTCGCGTACCACGGCAAGTACCAGGACTATCCACGGCTGGGATCAGTGGTTGGCTACAGCACCATCCAATCGCTCGCAGAGGGTTTCAAGAAGGCTGGGACCACAGATACTGAAAAACTCGTGGCCGCGTTCAAGGGGCTTCAGGTTGTCACGCCATTTGGCAAGGTAAGCTACCGCGCAGTGGACCACCAGTCCACCATGGGCGC
>JANOCN010000127.1:0-9344 GCA_031412185.1 Betaproteobacteria bacterium
TGTTTTCCAGCTTCGCGGCCTGCTGTTTCGCGAGTTTGGTATTGCGGAACTTGCCGGCCCGGTAGGTGGCAATCTCGCGTGCCCGGCGCTCGTCGGGTAGCACCATGAACTCGTCGCCCGCTTGCGGCACTTCGGTCAAGCCCTGAATCTCGACCGGAATCGACGGGCCTGCCGCCTTGATCGGTTTGCCGTTTTCGTCCAGCATGGCGCGCACCCGCCCGTAGGTCGAGCCGGCCAGCACGATGTCGCCGGTCTTCAATGTTCCGGACTGGATCAGCACGGTAGCCACCGGGCCCCGGCCTTTGTCCAGCTGTGCTTCAATGACCAGGCCCTTGGCCATGGAATCGACCGGCGCACGCAGCTCCAGTACTTCGGCCTGCAGGAGCACCTGCTCCAGCAGCGCGTCGATACCTTCACCGGTTTTGGCCGACACCGATACAAACGGCGAACTACCGCCGAACTCCTCCGGGATCACCTCTTCCACCACCAGCTCGTTTTTCACGCGTTCGGGGTTGGCGTCGGGTTTGTCGATCTTGTTGATCGCCACAACGATCGGTACCCCGGCCGCCTTGGCGTGTTTGATGGCCTCGCGGGTTTGCGGCATCACACCGTCGTCCGCAGCCACCACCAGAATCACAATGTCGGTGGCCTTCGCTCCGCGTGCACGCATCGCGGTAAACGCCTCGTGGCCCGGGGTATCGAGGAACGACACCATGCCGCGCGGCGTCTGCACATGGTAGGCGCCGATGTGCTGGGTGATACCACCCGCCTCGCCCGCAGCGACCTTGGCGGTCCGGATGTAATCGAGCAGCGAGGTCTTGCCGTGGTCCACGTGGCCCATCACGGTCACCACCGGTGCACGTGGCAAGGATTCGGACTCCTGTTGGCCCACCTCGTCGTCGGTAAACGCTTCCGGGTCGTCCAGCGCAGCAACCACTGCCTTGTGGCCCATTTCCTCGACCAGAATCATCGCCGTGTCCTGGTCCAGCGGCTGGTTGATGGTCACCATCTGCCCGAGCTTCATCAAATGCTTGATGACTTCGGACGCCTTGACAGCCATCTTGTGGGCCAGTTCCGCCACCGTAATGGTTTCCGGCACATGCACCTCGAAGATCCGCGCCTCCACCGGCGCCGCCTGCACATGGTCGTCGCGGTCGCGGTCATTGCCACGCCGACCCCGCGGGCCGCCGCGCCAGGTGCCGCGCCCGGCACCAGCGCCGGTGTCACCACGGGTTGGAATTGCCTTCTTCTTGGCGGGGTCTCCGGCCCAACTGCTGGACAGCTTGGCCGACTTGACTTCCTTGCCGGTTCCAGGTCCGGACCCCGTGCCCGCACCAGGCGCGCCGCCCGGCTTGGCACGCGCAACTACGCTGCCTGCTGCCGGTTTGTGCAATGTGCCTTTGACGCCAGCTTTCGCCGCGTCGGGGCCAGCCTTGGCGACCGGCTTGACCTCTTCAGGCTTCTTCGCCACCAGCACCTTTTTGCTCGGCGCTGCCATCATGGCCCGAATCGCCGAAGCCTCGGCTTCTGCCTTGCGCCGGCGGTCCCCCAGGTCTGCCGCACGCGCAACTTCTTCGTCGGCCCGGGCCTTGGACTCCGCCGCCACCTTTTGTTTGGCTTCAGCCTGTGTTTTTGCCAACGCAGCTGCGGCCGCCTCATCCTGGGCCCGGTCGTCCACCACGTTGTCCGAAACTTCGGCCAGCGCCTTGTTCTGCACTGCCGCAGCCGCAGCCGATGCAGCAGCTTCTGCCAGCGCACGGGCGCGCGCCTCCTGCTCCTGACGCTGCTGGCGCTTCAATGCAAGCTCTTCCTCCTGGCGCCGGATCAGCTCTGCCTGGCGGCGTGCCTCTTCTTCGCGGCGCGCCAATTCGGCGTGGTCGATCAGCGGGGCCGACACGGCCGGCTGCTCCAGCTCCGCGGGGACTTCGGCTACGCTCTCGCTGCCATCTTCGCGGCGCACGAATGTGCGCTTCTTGCGCACCTCAACCTGTATCGTGCGCGCCTTGCCGGTGGAGTCGGCCTGCTTGATTTCGCTGGTCGATTTCTTGACCAGCGTGATCTTCTTGCGCTCGGCCGTGGCGGTTCCGTGGCTGGCATGCAGGTAGTTCAACAAGCTGTGCTTGTCTGAATCGGTAAGCGCATCAGACGAGGCAGACTTGCTGACACCTGCTGCAGCGAGCTGCTCAAGCAGCGTGGCGGTTGATTTCTTGAGTTCGCTTGCAAACTCGGCGACTGTCGTGCTGGACATTTGTGGTGCTACCTTTAGTTTGGCGTAACAGGCCTTACGGGCACTGGTTCGCCATCACTGAAACTTTGTATTGGCTACGACATAACTTGGGTGCAAGTTAGTCTGCGCTGGGGATTCGATTGCATGGCCATTACTCGTGGGCGGCAGCTTCACTGGCAAACCAGTGCTCGCGCGCTTTCATGATCAGGGTTTTGGCTTCTTCCTCAGATTGGCCGGTAATCTCGGTGAGCTCGTCTACCGCCAGGTCGGCCAGGTCGTCGCGCGAATGAATGCCGCTGTCTGCCAGCTTGCCGATGAGGTCCAGCGTGAGGCCGTCAAGGGAGCGCAAGTCCTGGGACACTTCATCGACACTCTCCTCGTGTGCGATCTCCATGGTCAGCAGCGCATCCTTGGCCCGTGTGCGCAGTTCGTTGACGGTGTCTTCGTCGAAACTCTCGATCTCCAGCATTTCCTGCAGCGGCACATAGGCCACCTCCTCCAGGCTGGTGAAACCTTCGGCGATCAGGATGTCGGCAATTTCTTCGTCCACATCGAGCTTTTCCATAAACAGCTTGCGACCGGAGTCGGTCTCGGTAGCCTGCTTCTGGGCCGACTCGGCCGCGTCCATGATGTTGATCTTCCAGCCGGTCAGGTCAGACGCCAGGCGCACGTTCTGGCCGCCACGGCCAATCGCAATCGCGAGGTTTTCTTCGTCCACCACAACATCCATGGCATGCCGCTCTTCGTCAACCACAATCGACGAAACGTTGGCCGGTGCCAAGGCACCAATGACAAACTGCGCCGGGTCTTCACTCCACAAGACGATATCGACGCGTTCGCCAGCTAGTTCGTTGGTGACGCCATTGACACGGGTTCCACGCACCCCGACACAGGTGCCAATCGGATCGACCCGTTTGTCGTGCGACAAAACGGCGATCTTGGCACGCGAACCGGGGTCACGGGCACACGACTTGATCTCCAGCAGGCCCTGTTCAATCTCGGGGACTTCGGTGCGGAACAACTCGATCATGAACTCCGGCGCAGAGCGCGAAAGTATGATCGGCGCACCGCGCAAGGTCAGGTCCACTTCCATGATCATGGCGCGCACCCGGTCACCAGAACGCAGGTTTTCCTTGGGAATCATCTCGGTGCGGCGCAGTCGCCCTTCAACGCGCCCGCTCTCGACGATGATGTCGCCCTTGTCCATCCGTTTGACCGTGCCCACAAAAATCTTGTCACCGCGTGACATGAAGTCATTGAGCAGCATTTCGCGTTCGGCGTCCCGGATTCTTTGCAGAATGACCTGTTTGGCCGCCATGGCGCCGATACGGCCGATCGGCACCGAGTCAACCGCTTCCTCGATGTGTTCGTCCACCTCGATATCTTCGATCTGTTCGCGGGCTTCGAACAACAGGATCTCCTGGTCTGGCAGCTGCAAACCAGCCTCATCCGGTACCACATGCCAACGCCGGAAAGTCTCATAACTGCCACTGTCGCGATCAACAGCAACCCGGATGTCCACATCACCCTGGTACAGCTTCTTGGTGGCTTGCGCCAAAGCCGCCTCAACCGCCGCAAACACCACATCACGCTCCACACTCTTCTCACGTGAGATGGCGTCCACCAACATCAACATTTCGCGATTCATGCCACTACTCTCCTATGTTCAGCCAATATCTGCCTGGACGCCTACCTGCCGGGACAATCCGCCGCCGAGCCCGATACCGTCACCCAAAAAGTCACCTAAAAAATCAGGCCAGGAAGCATACCTTCGATCTCAGGCTTCGCCTGTCTGCGCAGGCGCTGCACCACGCCCCTTGAAACTCACGATAGGCGCCAGCCGCGCCTCACGAACCTCATCCAGCGAAAAACCCAGCACCTGCACCGGCGCCGCCTTGCGCTTCCTGCTCACCCGCTGGCCCGGCTTCACCTCTGGCGCATCGCTCCAGACGATCTGCCATTGCTGTGCGGTGGCAGGTACGCTGACCGCACGCTCCAGGGTCCCGCGAAACTTCTTGCGGTTGGCGTTGACCTGGCCCTGCGCCGCAGCGCCCACGGCCGCCTTCAAGGTGATATCCACCACCGCACCCGCAAATCGCTCAAAATCCCGCTGGTCGCGCAACGGGCGGTCGATACCGGGCGAGGACACCTCGAGCCGCTTGTACTCCACCGCGTCCACTTCCAACGCAAACTGCAGCTGGCGCGTGACCTTTTCGCAATCTTCCACCGTCACGAACTGGTCGCTCGAGCCCGCTGCAGCCGCGGCTACCTGTGGCGACCAGGGCAAATCGATCGTGATGCGCAGCAAGCCACTCGCCGAGCGCTCTATTTCCACCAGGTCGTACCCCAGACCGGTTACCGTCTGTTCCACAATCTGTTGCAGCGCCACCTGATTCGTGTCCTAAACTGTCTGTCGTGGCCGCCTCAAACCGGCGACCTAAAAACCGTTCGACCAAAAAAAACGGGCGGTAGAAACCCGCCCGTTTGGTCGTGAAGCACGGATTCTAGCCGAAAAATAGTCCCTGATGCGCCGTCAAGTACCTTGACTTGGATGGGAAACCGGTGGTTTGGCGAAGGTCTGTCAGGTTACTGCTGTGACCAGGGTCAGGGTATAGGGGTGTTGGGGCGCATCGAGCACCTGCGCCACTTCACCCGCCTCTACGATCGCCCCGTCCTTCATCACCAGCACGTCGTGCGCCATGGCGCGGATCACGTCCACGTCGTGGGTGATCAGCAGGTAACTCAGGCCGCGCTCGCGCTGCAGCCGCTGCAGCAGTTCCAGCACCTGCTTCTGGATTGTCACGTCCAATGCGCTCGTGGGCTCGTCGAGTACCAGCAACTGCGGCTGCACGATCAAGGCACGCGCCACAGCAATACGCTGGCGCTGCCCGCCTGAAAATTCATGCGGATAACGGCTGAGCAGGTTCGGGAACTGACGCTCGTCCAGCCCTACCTCCAGCAGCGCCGCCAATACACGCTGCTGGCGTTGCACGGTGCCGATGTCCGGTTCGTGCACCAGCAAGCCTTCACCCACGATTTCCTCCACAGTCATGCGCGGTGACAGCGAAGAAAAAGGGTCTTGAAACACCACCTGCACTGTGCGTCGCAACGATTTGTCCGACGCCGCATCGGTACCCCAAGCCTGGCCCGCAACCTGTATTTCACCCCCGAAGGGCTGCAAGCCAAGCGCAGCCAGCGCCAAGGTAGATTTGCCGGAACCGGACTCACCGATCACGCCCAGAGTTCGACCCACCGGCACTACAAAACTCGCGTCGCGCACGGCCACAAAAGCCCCTTTGCTGAACCATCCACGCACGCCTGGGCGGGGGATTGGATAACTGACAGTAAGCGCTTTCGCTTGCAGCGGCACAACCTGTGGCTGGCCCGCCGGTGGGGGCGCGTCGGCCTCGACAACGTTGCGCACCGGTCGGCTGTCGATAAGCTTGCGTGTGTAGGCGTGCTGAGGGTCAGCGAATACAGCTGCCACCGGACCCTGCTCGACGATTCTGCCGTTCTCCATCACCGCCACGCGGTCGGCGAATTTGCGCACCAGGTTCAGGTCGTGCGTAATCATCAGCACGGCCATGCCGTATTCCCGCTGCAGAGCGGACAGCAGGTCGAGAATCTGCGCGCGCACGGTCACGTCGAGTGCAGTCGTGGGCTCGTCGGCCAGCAGGAGCTTGGGCTTGCACGCCAGCGCCATGGCGATCATCGCGCGCTGGCGCTGGCCACCCGACAACTGGTGCGGATACGACCGCGCGCGCCGCTCGGGTTCGGGAATCCCGGTGCTGGCCAGCAACGCCACCGCTGCGGCCAAACACTGCGCACGGGCCAGTCCCTGCTTGAGCTGCAATACCTCGGCCACCTGCTCCCCGACCGTGAACAGCGGATTGAGCGCCGTCATCGGCTCCTGGAAAATCATCGCGATATCCCGCCCACGAATACCGCGCAGTTGCTGCTCGGGAATAGCCAGCAGGTCAAGCTCGCCCTCGGGCTGGATAAACCTGGCCGCGCCACTGCAATGCGCGTTCATGGCGAGGCGCAAGAGGCTCAGCGCCGTGACCGTCTTGCCAGACCCGGACTCTCCGACCAGCGCCAGCTTTTCACCCGGGGAAATCGAAAAGTCTATTCCCTTGACCACCTCTACGCCGCCAAAAGCTACCCGCAGCCCAGTGACGTCCAGCAAGCCTGTCATGGACTGACTTTCGGGGCCGGCACAGGCTCCTGGTCCGCCTTGCGCGGGTCCAGTGCATCGCGCAGGGCGTCGCCCATAAACGTCAGCAACAGCAAAGTCGTCACCAGCACCGCAAAGGTCGACAGAGATATCCACCAGGCGTCAATATTGTTCTTGCCCTGGGACAATAATTCGCCGAGCGACGGCGTACCGGGCGGCACCCCGAGCCCCAGAAAGTCGAGTGACGTGAGCGCCAGGATGGCACCACTCATGCGAAACGGAAGAAAGGTCACCACCGGTGTCAGGCTGTTGGGCAATACATGGCGCACGATGATCTGCCAATTGCTCACGCAAAGCGCACGTGCCGCACGTACATAGTCGAGCTGGCGGTTGCGCAGAAACTCGGCCCGCACATAGTCAGACAGGCCCATCCAGCCGAACAGGCTCAGCAAGATCAGCAGCAACGCAATACTCGGAGCAAAAATGGCGCTGAAAATAATCAGCAGATAGAGCTCGGGCATGGAGCTCCAGATCTCGATGAAACGCTGGAACGCCAGGTCGGTCTTGCCGCCGAAAAAACCCTGTATGGCACCTGCTACAACACCGAGAAACACCCCGGTGGTGGTCAGCGCCAGGGCAAACAGCACGCTGACCCGAAACCCGTAGAGAAGTTGTGCCAGCAGATCCCGCCCACGGTCGTCGGTACCGAGAAGGTTGGCCCGCGTGGGGCGCGAAGGATTCGGCTCGGTGGCAAAGTAGTTCAGGGTCCGCGGGCCGTATGGGTTGGGCGCAAACACGGCCCAGTTACCGCCCTGCGCCAGCCGCTCGCGGATGAACGGGTCGAGGAAATCGGTATTGGTTTCAAAGTCGCCACCAAATGTTTTTTCGGAATAGTCCTTCCACATTGGAAAGTAGGTTTTGCCCTCGTAACGCACAAGTAGGGGCCGGTCGTTCGACACCACTTCGGCGAACAGACTCACCACCACCAGGCCACAAAAAAGCAGCAGGCTCCAGTAACCGAGCCGGTTGCGCCGAAAGCGCAGCCAGGCGCGGCGGCCAGGCGACAGGCTCGGTTTGCGCGCAGCCACCGCGACCGTCGACAGCGCCACCGCAGCGGCAGCAGAATCCGGGGCGTGTTGGTTGGCCATTTCAGCTTTCCACTGCGCTGCGCGCGATCCACGACGCATGAAAGATCGAGCGGCCGCCGCGCACGGCCGCTCCGTAGCGGCCGGCCCGCCCTCCAGTGGGGCTGAGACCAGCGGCTCCATGCCCGCCCGCGCGGGCATGGACTGGTCGAAGAGGCGACTGCCTCTGGCAGCGCCACGACTCGGCCGGACTACACGCAGTGAGACCGGACAGACGGGGGGCGTCTTTCATATCAGTCAAACTTGACCCGTGGGTCTACCCACACGTAGCAGAGATCGGAAATCAGCTTGGTCACCAGGCCGATCAGCGTAAAAAAGTACAGTGTTCCGAGGACCACGGGGTAGTCGCGCCGGATCACACTCTCATAACTGAGCAGTCCTAAACCGTCGAGGGAGAACAGAGTCTCGATCAGCAGCGAACCGGTGAAAAATGCACCAATGAACGCCGCCGGAAAGCCGGTAATGATGGGTATCAGTGCATTGCGGAACACGTGTTTCCATAACACCTGCCGCTCGCCGAGACCCTTGGCGCGTGCGGTCACTACATACTGCTTGCGAATCTCTTCCAGGAAGGCATTCTTGGTCAACATGGCGGTGACCGCGAAGCTACCCAGCACCATGGCGGTGACGGGCAACACGATGTGCCACAGGTAGTCGGCAATTCGCGCGCCCCATGCCATTTGCTCCCAGTTGCTCGATGTCAGCCCGCGCAGGGGAAACCACTGGAGCTGCCCACCAAAAATCACCAGCAGGGCAACGCCTAGTACAAACCCGGGTATCGCATAGCCCACCAGCACCAGCAGAGTGGTGATGAGGTCAAATCGCGAACCGGCGCGCACCGCCTTGGCCACACCTAGCGGCACGGCTATGAAATAACTGATGAAAAACGTCCACAGGCCCAGGCTGATCGACACCGGCAGCTTCTCAACGATGAGTTGCGACACGTCCTTGTTCTGGAAAAAACTCTTGCCCAGGTCGAAGCGCGCGAACTGCCCCAGCATCTGCACAAAGCGCTCGGGGGCCGGTTTGTCGAAACCGTACAAGGCCTTGATCTGTTCGATCCGTTTCGGATCGACACCCTGCGACCCCCGGTAACTCATGCCACCACTCTCTGCACCGCCGCCAGCACCGGCACGGGCTTCGGCCAGGTACTGCTCCACCGGCCCACCAGGTACAAACTGGATGATGCCAAAGGTGATCACCAGCACACCCAACAGCGTGGGCACCATCAACAACAGCCGCTTGAGTATGTAGGCCAGCATGGTTAGGTTCTCATTTGGCCCACCAGGTTTCCATGGCCCAGGTTTCGGCCTGGGTGTAGGGCGGCATCTGCGCCGGCTTGCCCAATCGGCCAGCGTTGTAGGCCATGCGGTGCGTGCCATTGGTCCACTGCGGAATCAGGTAGTGGCTATGGGCGATCACCCGCTCCAGCGCGTGGCAGGCCGGCAGCAGTTCGGCTTTGGTGTTTGCGCCCGTCATCTTGACGATCAGTGCATCAACAGCAGGGTTTGCCACCCCCACAAAATTGCCCGAACTCTCGGTGGTGGCGGCTTTGCTGCCAAACAGGTCGGCGTACTCCTGGCCGGGGCTGTGCGTGCCCTGGAAATTGATGGTCATGATTTCGAACTCGAATTTGTCCAGCCGCTGCTGATACAGCGCGAAATCCACCGAGCGGAAATTCAGCTTGATACCAAGCTTCTCCAGGTTGCGGATCCAGGGTGCCAGGGTGCGTTCGCCGCCGTCGCGGCTGTCCAGGTACTCGAGCACCATCGGTTGTCCTTTGGCATTGCGCAGCGCT
>JANOCN010000128.1:0-5577 GCA_031412185.1 Betaproteobacteria bacterium
AAGATTCCGGCTACGGAAGCGAAGGCGGCCCCGAAGCACTGGAAGCCTACCTGGCGACCAAGACCGTTGCGATGACCAGCGTGTGAGCTGCCGGGCCGCCCCAAGGCGAACCGCATCGCAGTGCGCAGTACGGAGGTGTTCCGAATGAGCCGCACCACAGTGCGCAGCGCGGAGGCGTTTCATTGATCAAAGCGCCGACAGGATCGACTTCATTCACCGCACTGGCGCTGAAACCCGCCGCGCTGGAGAACCTGCAAACGCTTGGATACCTGGAGATGACGCCGATCCAGGCCGCCAGCCTGCCGACGGCGCTGCTCGGCAAAGACCTGATTGCGCAGGCCCAGACCGGCAGCGGTAAAACAGCGGCGTTTGCGCTGGCCCTGCTGGCGAATCTGAACCCGCGCCGTTTTGCGGTGCAAGCCATGGTGTTGTGCCCGACGCGCGAACTGGCCGAGCAGGTCACCACTGAGATCCGCCGACTTGCGCGCGCCGAGGAAAACATAAAAGTCGTGACGTTGTGCGGTGGCGTGGCCCTGCGCGGACAACGTGCGTCGCTGGAGCATGGTGCACACATCGTGGTGGGCACACCGGGGCGCATCATGGACCACCTGGAGCGCGAATACCTTGCGCTGGACGCGCTGGGCACTCTGGTGCTCGACGAGGCCGACCGCATGCTGGACATGGGGTTTCTGGAGGACATAAAGACCGTGGTGGCGCAATGCCCACCAGCGCGCCAGACGCTGCTGTTCTCGGCCACCTACCCCGAAGGAATCGAGAAGCTGGCCAAACAGTTCATGCGCGAGCCAGTGCTCATCAAGGTGGAAGCACCAGTCGCGCAAAACCTGATCGAGCAACGGTTTTACGAAGTTACCCGCGCCAACCGCTTCGAGACCGTGGCGCTGCTGTTGAACCACTTCCGCCCGGTCAGCACATTGGCGTTTTGCAACACAAAGCTGCAATGCAAGGAACTGGTCACGCTGTTGCAGCAGCAGGGATTCAGTGCCTTGGCCTTGTATGGCGAACTGGAGCAGCGCGAGCGCGACCAGGTGCTGGCGCAGTTTGCCAACCGCAGCTGCTCCGTGCTGGTGGCCACCGACGTGGCCTCACGCGGGATCGACATCAACCAGCTGGAAGCAGTGATCAACGTCACCATCACCCCCGACGCGGAAGTGCATGTGCACCGCATCGGGCGTACCGGCCGGGCCGGCGAGACCGGCCTGGCGCTTAGTCTGGCCAGCATGGACGAGATGGGCGCGGTCGGCAAGATCGAGCTGTACCAGAAGCAGGCTTCGGTCTGGCACAAGCGCGAAGAACTGGTGCCCACCGGCAAGGGGCCGCTGTCGCCACCGATGCGTACTTTGCTGATCCTCGGCGGGCGCAAAGAGAAGATCCGACCCGGCGACGTTTTGGGCGCGTTGACCGGGCTGGAGGGCGGCTTCACGCGTGAGCAGATTGGCAAGATCAATGTGACCGAGTTCTCCACCTTTGTGGCGGTGCAACGCAATATCGCCGATGAAGCATTGCGTAAACTGAATGCGGGCAAGGTCAAGGGCCGGCGTGTCAGGGCGCGGTTTTTGCAGGAGTGATGGCGCGCCACACGCGCGCATGGGAAGATTGGAATTTTTGCGACTATGTGTAGATGTGTATGAAAAATAGCCGCGACTATTTGTCATACTTCTATAAAATAGCGGAATGAATCGCTACCTTAACGCTCGAATCCAGCAAGACCTGCAAGCCAAGATGGTGCTGCTGACTGGCCCGCGGCAAGTGGGTAAGACCACCCTCAGCCAGCAACTCCTGGCCGCATCGCCCGGCAGCCAATACTTGAATTTCGATGTTGCAGCACACCGTGCCGTGATTCAGGCACAGAACTGGAAACAAAGCGCGCAGCTCCTGGTTCTGGACGAAATTCACAAGATGCGCGACTGGAAATCGTGGCTCAAAGGCGTTGTTGACAGCAAACCACCGGGGCAGCAACTGCTGGTGACAGGCAGCGCGCGCATGGATACATTCCGCGAAAGCGGCGAGTCGCTGGCCGGCCGGTATTTCAGGCTGCGGCTGCATCCGCTGTCGGTACGCGAGTGGTCCGAGCAAGCCCAGGTAACACCCCATGCAGCACTCACCTGGCTGCTGGCGCGCGGTGGTTTTCCCGAACCTGCTTTGGCCACCAGCGATGCTGAGGCCCAACGATGGCGCGCCAATTATTTTTCCGGGCTGGTGCGTGAGGACGTGCTGGAGTTCTCGCGCCTGCACGAAGTCACCGCCATGCGCCTGTTTTCGGAGATGCTGCGCTCGCGCGTCGGCTCACCGTTGTCGCTGGCGTCGATGGCGCGCGATCTGCAGCTCTCACCGGTGACCCTGTCGAAATATCTCGACATCCTGGAAGCCCTGTTCATCGTATTTGTAGTGCGCCCCTGGCACCGCAATATTGCCCGCGCCACATTGCAGGCACCCAAAGTCTACTTTTACGACACCGGGCTGGTGCTCGGTGACGATGGTGTGCGCTTCGAAAATCTGGTGGCGTGCCATCTGCTGAAAAATGTGCAATGGAAGCAGGACAGCGCTGGCGTGGCAGCTGACCTGCACTACATCCGTACCAAAGACCACGCCGAGGTCGACTTCGCGATGAGCGAAGGCGACACGTTGACACACCTGGTGGAGTGCAAGCTGTCGGATGCCAAGCCGCACCGCGCGCTGGCGCGTTTTGCAGAGCAGTGGCCACAAGCACAGGCGGTGCAACTGGTGCGGGAGTGCAAAGTGGAAACTGAACCCGGCCGCTTGCATATTCGCGACGCCGCACCGTGGCTGGCTGTCCTGGAGGTGTAGCGGCCGGCCACTGCTATGCCGGCAAGGTCAAAGACCCGAGCATCACTCGAATTCCTTCGATGCCAATGCCTCAGCGATCTGGCCAGTACAAACCTCCCGAACACACCCCCGCAGCCAGCGATGCGCAGCGTCGGCATGCAGCCGCGGATGCCACAGCAGTGACACCGTGAACTCGGGGGCGGAGACCGGCAGCGGAAAACTGAACATCCCCGCGCGCAGGTTGCCGGTGTGTTTTTCGGGAACACTGGCGATCAGGTCGGAGACGCGGGCCAGGGTCAGTGCGGTGGAAAAGCCGCTGACGATGGTGGCGATGTTGCCGTCCGCACCGAGCGCCTTCAAGGCTTCGTGGATCGGCCCGGTGTCCAGGCCGCGGGGCGAAAAAAGAACGTGTCGGCCCGCCGCGTAACGGGCCGCCGTAATCTTGCCTTTGCAGAGCGGATGTCCCATGCGCACTACGCCGATATGGCGGTCCCGGAACAGCGCCTGTGCGCGCAGCTCCGGCCCCATCGCCTGCCCCACGACCCCGGTTTCCAGGTCGACGGTGCCTTCACGCAGGGGCGTGCTGTCTTTGTCCTGCTTCTGCACGAAACACAACCGCACGCCGGGGGCTTCTTTGCCGATGCGGGCCAGCAACTTTGGCCCGAAGTTCTCCACAAATCCCTCGCGCGTGCACAGCGTAAACGTGCGCACCAGCTGCTGCAGGTTGATCTTCTCGGTCGGCCGCAGCACCGATTCCGCGTCCCGCACTAGCTGGCTGACCCGCTCACGCAGTTCGACCGCACGGGGCGTGGGTACCAGGCCGCGTCCGGCCCGGACCAGCAGCGGGTCGCCGGTGGTCTCTCGCAAGCGCGCCAGCGCGCGGCTCATCGCTGACGGACTCAAGCGCAAACGCCGCGCTGCGCGCGCAACACTGCCTTCAGCCAGCAACACGTCCAGGGTGACCAGCAGGTTGAGATCGGGTGTTGTCATCCACAGACCATAACGCAGTTCGATACTGGTGTGGCGTTCAACGCACGGGCAAAGTGCAAACGACGCGCCTTCCGCTATTACAGGCAAAGACCTACGCTTGCAGCAACTCCTTTTCGGGAGCCAATAACAGGAGCGGTGTGCATGTTGAAGTCAATCGATGCAGGTAGAAACGAAGCAATTGCCGGGAGTGCCGACCGGGTGCCTTCGGTGCGCTGGGTGCTGCTCGGCCTTTCCTTGTCCATGTTGCTGTCCTCGCTAGGCACCAGCATCGCCAATGTGGGTTTGCCCACGTTGACACAGGCCTTCAATGCCAGCTTCCAGCAAGTCCAGTGGGTCGTCCTGGCCTATCTGCTGGCCATCACCACGCTGATTGTCAGCGTGGGGCGGCTCGGTGACATCGTCGGGCGCCGACGGCTGCTGTTGGCCGGCATAGGCCTTTTCACGCTGGGTGCCGTCCTGTGCGGCGTCGCGCCTACGCTCTGGATGCTGGTTGCCGCGCGGGGGGTGCAGGGACTGGGCGCCGCCATCATGATGACCTTGAGCATCGCCTTTGTCGGCGAAACCGTTGCAAAAGATAAGACCGGCAGCGCCATGGGGCTGCTGGGAACGATGTCCGCGATAGGCACGGCATTGGGGCCGTCGCTTGGTGGCGTGCTGATCGCCGGACCCGGCTGGCGCGCCATCTTCCTTGTCAACTTGCCGCTGGGAGTTCTGACGTTTCTGCTCGCGTACCGAACCCTGCCGGCCGATCGCGGTGGACCCAGGACAGACAGCGGCGGCTTTGACCATCTGGGCACGCTGCTGCTTGGCGCAACACTTGCGGCCTATGCTCTGGCCATGACCATGGGGCGCGGCAGTTTCGGCGCACTCAACATCGCGCTGCTGTCGGCTGCCATCCTGGGAGCGGGCATGTTCTTGCTGGCCGAGGCCAGAGCGGCATCGCCCTTGATCCGCTTGGCGACACTACGCGATGCTGGCTTGCGTGCGGGCCTCGCCATGAGCATGCTTGTCTCAACCGTAATGATGGGTACGCTAGTGGTCGGGCCGTTTTACTTGTCACGGGGGCTTGGGCTCGATGCCGTCATGGTCGGGTTCGTCCTGTCGGTCGGCCCGCTTGTCGCCGCGTTGACTGGGGTGCCGGCCGGTCGCATGGCAGACCGTTTTGGCGCACCACGCCTGACCATCGTTGGCCTCATGGGCATAGCGGCGGGTTGCCTCATGCTGTTCATTTTGCCGAGAACGCATGGCATACCCGGCTACCTGATTCCCATTGTGGTCATCACAGTCGGTTATGGGCTGTTTCAGACCGCCAACAACACCGCCGTCATGAGGGATGTGCGCCCGAACCAGCGGGGCGTGACGTCCGGCATGCTCAACCTGTCGCGCAACCTCGGCTTCGTTACCGGGGCATCCGTCATGGGGGCGGTGTTCGCGTTTGCATCGGCAACCAAGGCCGTCACAACGGCGCCCCCCGAGGCTGTTGCTATTGGCATGCAGACAACGTTCGGAGTGGCGGCAGCACTGATCGTTGCTGCGCTTGCCGTCGCGCTGGGCACGGGCTTTGCGCGCGCTCCAACCCTCAGAGCGTGAGATGCAATCGAATGCGCCTTGCCTGCACCCCCTTGCAGACCCAACGCGGACCCAACCCAAAGCCCGACAGGCTCCTAGCGTCAGCTTGCTACTGCTCGCGGCGCGCGTTTGACGCGGACACCACTGGCAGCCGCTGCCGCGCGCTTGATCGGTGCCACTGGTTTGGCTGGCGCGGCGCGCGGGGAAGGCCTC
>JANOCN010000129.1:0-2181 GCA_031412185.1 Betaproteobacteria bacterium
CACTATCATTTCGTAATTCCGCTGCGCGCCAGCATATCCCCCACCAGTTCCAGGCGCACCAGCGGGTTGTCCAGCGCCATCAGGCGTTGCTTGACGTCCAGCGGCAGGGACAACAGTTCGCACCATCGGTTGGCAACCCAGCCACAGTCGTCCAGCTGGTAGGGTGGCTGCATTGGCATCTGCTCGTCGGGTATGGCGCGCTCCTGCAGGGTCTTGATCAGGTTGCCGAGCGCGCGCGATACCGCCTGCAAGTCTTCGGGCACAGCAATTACCTGGTCGTCTGGCAGCCTGGCCACGTCGGCAACCCACAGGCCATGTTTGAGCTTTTCGCTGCGCGTCACGTGGAAGCGTTGCAAACCTACGCACTTGATCACCATCAAACCGGGTTGCGGCACCGAGAACTCGGTGATGGTGGCCAGCGTACCAACGGCATCAAACGCTTCATTGGCGAACGCGTCGCCGCTGGGCCCGGCACCCGCGGGCCGTTGTACTTCCGCTCCTTTGGTCAGCGCCACCACGCCAAACGGCGCGCCCAGCCGGTGGCACTTACCGATCATGTCAAGGTAACGCACCTCGAAAATACGCAGTGGCAACACGCCACCCGGGTACAACACGCTACCCAACGGAAACAGTGGCAAAGAGGAGAGTGTGAGGGTGTCAGGCACAAGCCAGTGCCTCACAGAGAGTGCAAACGGCCGTGCCCCCGCCGCAGGAAGCTGCGCGCATCAGACATGCGCCGGTTGCCGGGCGGGCACCGGACTGGTCGGCAGTATCTGCGCGAGCGCAGTCTCCAGATGTTTCACGGTGCGGTCGATGTTGTGCAGTTTTTCCAGCCCGAACAGGCCGACGCGGAAGGTCTGGAAATCGGCACCTTCGTCACATTGCAGCGGCACACCTGCTGCGGTCTGCAAACCCTGGCCCAGAAACTTCTTGCTCGACTGGATTTCTGGATCGTCGGTGTAACTCACCACGACACCGGGGGCCTGGAAACCCGGCGCAGCCACGCTCTTGATGCCTTTGGACTCGAACAGCGCCCGCACCTTGTCACCCAGCGCCTGCTGTTCGGCACGCACCTGCTCGAAACCGTAACGCTGCGTCTCCTGCATCACGTCGCGCAGGCGTGTGAGTGCATCGGTGGGCATGGTCGCGTGGTAGGCGTGGCCACCGCCTTCATAGGTTTCCATGATCTGCAGCCATTTGCGCAGATCGCAGGCAAAACTGCTGCTGGTGGTGGCGTCGATACGTCTGCGCGCCAGATCGCTGAGCATCACCATGGCGCAACACGGCGAACCGCTCCAGCCTTTCTGCGGCGCGCTCACCAGCAGGTCTACCCCACAGTCAACCATGTTGACCCAGATCGCACCCGAGGCGATACAGTCCAGCACAAACAGCCCGCCGACCGCATGCACCGCGTCGGCCACCGCCCGCATGTAGGTGTCCGGCAGGATCATCCCGGACGAGGTTTCCACGTGCGGCGCAAACACTACGTCGGGTTTGTTGGCCAGGATGCTTGCCACTACTTCTTCGATGGGTGCGGGCACAAATGGTGCCTGTTTGCCTTCGCCTACGCGGCGTGCTTTCAAGACGATCGACTCCGCCGGAATCTTGCCCATGTCAAATATCTGGGTCCAGCGGTAACTGAACCAGCCGTTGCGTATCACCAGCACTTTTTTGTCGTTGGCAAACTGGCGCGCAACCGCTTCCATACCAAAGGTTCCGCTGCCCGGAACCAGCACCGCCGAGCGCGCGTGGTAGACCTCTTTCAGGATGCCCGAGATGTCTTTCATGACACCCTGGAAACTTTGCGACATGTGGTTCAGCGCACGGTCGGTGTAGACCACCGAAAATTCCAGCAACCCCTTCGGGTCCACGTTGGGTAACAAGCCTGGCATGGTGAGCTCCGGTTGATCAGTCAGGCGACTATTCTGGCAGACTGCGTCACCTTTTTGGCAATGTGCCTATTGTTGTGCCCTGCTCACCAGGCGTCGATGGTCGGGGTAGCTGGTTCAGTGCGCGCCTTGGCACTGGCCTCGAACACGCCAACCAGCCATTGGCGCGTAAACGCAGGGTCCAGCACGGCATCGATCTCCAGCGTGGCGGCCATGTTGATCGCACGGCCCTTCTCGTAGGCGGCATCCACCAGTTGCCGGAACAAGGCGTCACGTTGCGGCCCTTCAGGCT
>JANOCN010000130.1:0-1786 GCA_031412185.1 Betaproteobacteria bacterium
AGGTACAGGCGCCTGCCAAACACCGTCTCCACGTAACCGGTTTCGCGAGCGCTCTGGCGGGTTTCGTCCATGTAGCGCTTGACGCCCGGATAACGCTGGAAGTAACGCTCGATGTAGTTGCGTGCAGCGGTGTTGTCGATCGCCAGGCTGCGCGCCAGACCGAACGCGCTCATGCCGTAAATCAGGCCAAAGTTGATGACTTTGGCGTAGCGCCGCTGCTCACTGCTTACCTGCCCCGGCTCCACGCTGAACACCTCTGCAGCCGTGGCGCGGTGCACGTCCAACCCTTCCGTGAACGCGCGCAGCAGCGCCTCGTCACCACTGATGTGGGCCATGATGCGCAACTCGATCTGGCTGTAGTCGGCGCTCGCAATCACGCTGCCTGCCGGCGCCACGAAAGCCTCGCGCACACGGCGACCCTCGGGCGTGCGGATCGGGATATTCTGCAGATTCGGGTCGTTGCTGGAGAGCCGCCCGGTCACTGCCACAGCTTGCGCGTAGTGGGTGTGCACGCGCCCGGTGCGCGGGTGGGCGAGTTGTGCCAGTTTGTCGGTGTAGGTGCCCTTGAGTTTGGCCAGGCCCCGGTGCTCCAGAATCTTGGCTGGCAGCGGGAAGTCTTCCGCCAGTTTTTCCAGCACTTCCTCGTCGGTACTTGGGGCACCGGTAGCCGTGCGCTTGACAATCGGCAAGCCCAGTTTGACGAAGAATATCTCGCCTATCTGCTTTGGGCTGCCCAGGTTGAAAGGTTGCCCTGCCAGCACGTGCGCCTCGCCTTCGAGCTGCATGATGCGCTGGCCCAGATCGTGGCTCTGCGCAGCCAGGGTTGGTGCATCTATCAGAACCCCGTTGCGCTCTATGCGGTACAGCGCTTCGCTGCTTTGCATCTCCAGCTGGTAAATGAACAACAACGCCGGATTGGCCTGCAGCAACGGCCACAGAGCCAGGTGCACATCCAGCGTCTGATCAGAATCTTCACACGAATACTCGGCCGCTTTCGGCACGTCGACCTGGCTGAACGGTATCTGGTGCACGCCTTTGCCGCACAAATCCTCGTAGCTGATGCCACTGCGCCCCAAATGGCGCTCGGCCAGACTGGCCAGGCCATGCGGCTTGTGCACCTCGAGCACATAACTCTGCAGCATGGTGTCGTGTGCGTAACCCTGTACCTCGATGCCGTGATTGGCAAACACGTGGCGGTCGTATTTGACGTGCTGGCCCAGCTTGTGTTTGTTGCTGTCTTCCAGCCACGGTTTGAGCCGCGCCAGCACCTGTTCCAGCGGTAGCTGAGGTGGCGCATCCGGACCCGCATGGCGCAGCGGAATATAGGCCGCTTCGCCAGGTTGTATGCTGAAACTGATGCCGACAATTTCGGCGCGCATTTCGTCTAGCGACGTGGTTTCGGTATCCACCGCAACCAGACCAGCCGCTTCGATGCGCGCCAGCCAGCGGTCGAACGCTTCCCAATCGAGAATGGTGTCGTAGCTCAGCGTACCGACCTTGCTCGGGGCCTGCATTTCAGGGCCACCGAACAGGTCCGGCAATGGGTCCCCGCTGCCGCTTTGTTCGCGTTGGTCGGCGGACCCCAGCGCGGAGTTTTGCGCATCCAGCGCTTTTACCAGCCCTTTGAAGCCGTACCGTTCGCCAAACTCCTTGAGCGCTTCGGTGTCCTGCGCACCCAGCGCCATGGCATCCAGCGCGGGCAAACCCTGCACATGCGCCTGCAGGTCGCAATCGGTCTTGATGGTGAGTAGTTCGCGGCCTTTGGGCAGCCACGCCAGCGCGCCAC
>JANOCN010000131.1:0-2125 GCA_031412185.1 Betaproteobacteria bacterium
CGCACAAAACCAAAACGCCGCGCTATTGCCAATATGGAATCGGGCTGCGTGGGGGTGCCGTCTACCAGCAGGAAACCCAGGCGGATGAAGTCGTCCAGCGCCCGGACCAACACATCGTCACTGGCCAGGTCGCCCCACTGGTACACCGGCTGCGGGTCGAGGTCGGCGCGCCACGGCACGGGCGGCGGGCAACCTTCGCTGAGCGTGGCCCCTGCCAGCAATTGCGGCACATCAAACCACCCGGCAAAACCATCGCTAAACGACAGATGAAGCTGGCCTTCTTCCAGACGCGCACCCGTTAGCTGCAAGTCGTCCGGCAGCAGATGCGGATTGAACAAGCGCTGGCCAGTGATCGGGTCGCGCTGCGACGGGTCGGGGCTGCGCGCACGCAGCCACAAAGCAGGCAGCGGCGTAGTGGCGGTGCCATTGCGTAGCAGTACTTGTGGAGGCTGCGTGCTGTCTACGATAGTTATCTCGGTCATAAGCAAGAGTTTGACACTTCTTGATTCTTTCACACATGATGAAAATCAAATTACCGCGCGCGCTGTCGCAGTGACAACGCGGTCAGGCCGAAGGCAATACCGCAGAGGCCAGATTGGCCTGCGTAGTAGAAATATAAGCGGCTTCTCAAGGCTGAATGGCGTCGATCACCAGCGTCACCCTGCCTGACCCAGTCGCCACTGGCCCGACCTGACCGATCAAGTCGCCGCTTTGGGGCATCGCATTGCCCGACCGCGACACCCGCGCTCCAATCACCACATTCCGAAATTTGGACAGTTTCAGTTCGGGCGACATGGCGCTGCTGTCGTCCAATGTGAACGTGATCGGCAACTCAACCGCCTGGCGCTTGAGGATGGCCAGCGGCATGCGCGGGCCTTGTGCCGCACGCGCGAAAACAAACACGGTGTCGGTTGGCGCAACCTTGCCCAGCAACTTGCCGTCCAGCTGCACAACACCGCTGACCGCACCTGCCCCCGGCGCGCCTGCTTGCGCAGCGGCAACCGCCTTGGCACCAGGCACGGCGGCCGGACCCGGCGTAGTCGAGCCAGCATCTGCTGCCTGCGCTACTGCCGGACCCGGCACCCCCGCACCCGCACCCGCGGCGGTTCGGGCCTGCTGGATGCTGCTCTCCAGCCCGCTTGCAAACTCGCTGCCTGGTGGCGCGATTTTCTGGGCCTCGCCCCAATACTTCAAGGCAGCGGCAAAGTCTTTGCGCTCAAACGCGCCGCTGCCGGCCAGCGCCAGTGCCTTCAGGTTCTTCGGGTCAAGCTCCAGCGCGCGTTGCACCAGTTGCATCGGTTCGCCCGCAAGACTCTGGCCCTGCATCATCGCGATGACATCCGCATGGTCGGCCAGCAACTGGGCGTTGGGTGGTGACAAGGCGCGGGCGCGTGTGTAGGCGCGGCTGGCTTCGGGATAGCGCTGCAACACGGCATAGGAGCGCGCCAGCATGATCCAGCCCTGCTCGTCGCCGGCCTCGGCGGTGGTCTTGCCTTCCATGCGCTGGGCCAGCTTCTCGACCATGGCTTCAATCTGCGCGGCGGTGACCTCGCCGCCCGGTCCTGCTGCCACGGTCTGGGGTGCAGGTGCCAGCGCCTGCGGGTTGCCAAGCAAGCCGTACACCACCACTACAAACAGCGGCAGCGTTATGCCCAGCGCCCAGGCGGTTTTGCCGGCGCGCGCCAGCACTGCCGGGCGCTCAGTGCTTTGTTCTTCTTCCAGCGCACGGCGCTCGATTTCGATACGCGCTGCACGGTGTTGCGCGTCATCCAGTGTGCCTGCGGCGAGTTCGGCATCCAGTAGAGCCAGTTGTTCACGCAGCACCGACAAGTTGGCACGCCGGGCGTCCGGCGCCGGAGTGGCGGCAGGCAGCAAAGCATGGCGCTGCAGCAGGCTGGGCAATAACAACAACAACGCCAGAATGAGCAGCGTGACGAACCCTGCCAGAAAGATCGTCATGGATTGCCTGCCCCGCTGCCATCACCCAGCAGCGCGCGCGCGCGCTGCGCCTGCTCTTCGCTCCAGGGCTGGGCACCTGCTTCGCGGCGGCGGCGGCGTATGTGCAGGAGCAACACCAGCGCAGCCGAACCCAGCAGGACAAACGGCCCAATCCACAACAGCAGCG
>JANOCN010000132.1:0-1563 GCA_031412185.1 Betaproteobacteria bacterium
ACAGCGACAAACCCTTCATGGGGTCGGTCACACACCCGGAGCGCGCCAAGGATTCGGTCGAGATGGCCAAGCTTCTGTTCGGCAGCGACTACATCGATCCACTGACGGGCCGGCCCCGCACGGTGATCATCAACCTGATCAACGCCAACTCGCCGATGACCTTCGACGAGACCATGCTGGGTGCCGCCAAGGTCTACGCGCGCGCCAACCAGGCCACCATCATCACACCGTTTATCCTGGCCGGTGCCATGTCGCCCGTAACGGTGGCGGGCACCTGCGCGCAGACCATGGCGGAAGCGCTGGCCGGCATGGCGTTTGTACAACTTTGCAACCCCGGTGCACCGGTGGTGCTGGGCAGTTTTGCGTCGAGCATTTCGATGCAGTCCGGCGCACCCACCTTCGGCACACCCGAACCAGCGCTGGTGTTGTACGTGATGGCCGCACTCGCGCGCCGCTTGGGTGTACCGTTTCGCTCGGGCGGTGGTTTGTGTGGCTCCAAGATTGCCGACGCGCAGGCTGCGTCCGAATCGGCGAATACGCTGCTGCCTACCTGCCACGCCGGCGTGAATTTTGTGCTGCACACGGCTGGCTGGCTCGAAGGCGGTCTGTCGATGGGTTACGAAAAATTCATCATGGACGTGGACCAGGCCGGCATGATGCACACCTTGCTGGCCGGGGTGGACCTGTCCGAGAATGGCCAGGCCATGGACGCTATCCGGGAGGTCGGCCCGGGCAAACATTTCCTTGGGTGTGCGCACACCCAGGCCAACTTCGAGACCGCGTTCTACCGCTCTCCCATCACCGACAACAACAGCTACGAGCAGTGGGAGGCCGAAGGCTCGCGCGACCTGGCCCAACGCGCCAACGCGGTCTGGAAAAAGAACCTGGCCGAATACGAAATGCCGCCGATGGACGTGGCAGTGGACGAAGCCATCCTGGACTACGTGAACCGGCGCAAGTCGTCGTTTGCGGATTCGAACGTTTAGGACTCGCGGGCTGGCAACCCTTTGAAACCAAAGAGGCATGCGGCCCCGGTCGGGACGTAGGCTCAGGCTTTGACCCCCTGACTTTTATGGGATATTCGAAACGCGTGCGGTGTCATGCCGCAGTGGTGCCTGAAGAACCGCGCTAGCTGGCTGGAGTCGCCAAAACCCAGATGCTGGCTGATGGCTTCAATGCTGTCGTGTCCATGTGCAAGCAGGCGCTTAACCTCCAACAGTACACGCGCGTCGATCATCGCCTTGGCGGTGGTACCAGAGCAGGCCTGGCAAGCCCGGGTCACGGTGCGTTCAGCGTACCCCAGTTTTCGTGCGTAATCCTGCACTGTCCAGCGCTTCAGAAAGTGGCGTTCAAGCAAGGCCTGGAACTCCAGCGCTAGACCTGACGCCAACGGGTCCGGCAGTCCGTCATCCTGGTTGGCGTTCCAATGGATGCGCAGCAGCAACAACCAGGTGTAGAGCCGTTGCCGCGCCAAGGCGGCAAGCAATTCGCGATGGCCCTGACGACTGGCATCTGTGTCAAAGTGGCCGCAAAACGCCAGCAGTTCCTCCATGGCGGCGTCAC
>JANOCN010000133.1:0-6547 GCA_031412185.1 Betaproteobacteria bacterium
CCCAGTGTTGGGCGCGCAGCCAAACAGCCCGACCAGGTAGTGCAGATCGTGATAAGCAAGGATGAATCGCTGACGCTGAAAACCCAGGACAAAACCACCCGCCTGTCCCTACGCGACATTGCTAACGCTGTAAAGAAGGCACAGGCAGGCGCGGCGAACCCGGCCGTAGTGATCAGCGCGGACCGCAGCGTCAAATACGAGGTGGTAGTGAAGGTCATGGACACACTGCAACGGGCCGGCGTGCAACGCGTCGGGTTGTCGGTGCAACTGGCCAATTAGCGATAAGACCATGCTCGCAGTGGATCGCCTGGAATTTGCGCCCCCCCCCACCGCTGGGTTGGTGCGTGCGCTGGGTCTGGCCATCGTCGCACACGTATTGCTGGTGGCCGCCCTCACCTGGGGAGTGCAATGGAAGCAGGATGCGCCACAGGTAAGTGCGCAGGCGGAACTGTGGTCCGCAGTGCCCCAGGCGGCTGCGCCAAAACTGGTTGAGTCTCCACCGCCTCCACCTCCTCCGCCAGCACCCGCAACCCCCGCACCTCCCCCGGAGCCTCCGGTAGCCAAGGTGCCAGAGGCTGACATCGCGTTGGAGCGTGACCGGCTGCGCCTGAAAAAAGAGAAACAACTGGCGGCCGAGAAGGCGGACAAAGCGGAGCGCGCACAGAGGCTCGAAAAGCAGGAGAAGCTGGAAAAAGACCAACGCGCCCAGAAAAAACTGGCGCTCGAAAAACAGCGCGAGCAGGAAGAGAAGCAGGCCGAAAAACTGGCTCTTGACAGGAAGAAGCTGGAGCAGGAGGACAAGCGCAAGGAAGCCGTCAAGGCACAACTCGATGCCCAGAAGCTGGAAGCCCAGCGCCAGGCCAATTTGCAGCGTATGGCGGGTCTAGCAGGAAGTACTGGCGCTCCCACCGCCACTGGCACCGCGCTGCAATCTTCCGGCCCATCTTCCAGCTATGGTGCCCGGGTCGCGGCCAAGGTCAAACCCAACATCGTGTTTACCGAAGACCCGGTCGGCAACCCGACGGCCGTGGTCGAGGTGCGTGCGGCACCTGAAGGCACCATTACGAGCCGCAAACTGCAGAAGTCGAGTGGCAATAAAGCCTGGGACGAGGCCGTGCTCAAGGCCATCGACAAAACAGAGACCATGCCGCGCGACGCCGACGGGCGGGTACCACCGGTGCTGGAGATAAGCTTTCGCCCGCGCGACTGACCAGGCTCCGCAAGCTACAGCGGCAGCTACTCGTAAACAATCATCGCCTGCCCCTGATCGGCCTGCGCCCGCCACTCTGCCAGGGCCGCATCGCTGGGGTAGAAGCGCCTGCTGTCGTCAAGCTGCAGTTCGGCCCGCGCCGCGCCGCTGTTCCCCGTTCGGGTGACGAGCAGGCGCACACCCAGACCGCGTACCAGTTCTCCTTGCCCGGTCTGTTCGCGCATGGCCGGGAACGACTGCAACAGCTGCGCAACGTTGGGCACATGGCCGTTCACGGCGACACGCAGGAACTTGCCAAAACGGCAGCGCGCCTGCTCCAGGTCCCAGATCTGGTTGACGGTCAACTGCATGCCCCCGGCAAACCGGTCCGGCTGAAGTTTGCCCATCACGATGATGAGTTGGTCGTCTTTCAGCAAATGGCGGTGGCTGTTGATGAGTGCCTCGTCGGCGCGCGCTTCAATCACGTCTGATTTGTCATCCAGCTTGAACAGGGCGAGTTTGCCGCGTTGCCCGTTGATCACGCGCAAATCGCTCACGATACCGGCCAGCAACTGTGGCTCGCGGGTATCGATCAGGTCGGCAATCTGGCGCTTGGCAAAACGGCGCACTTCCAGCGCCACTTCATCAAAAAGATGCCCTGACAAATAGAATCCGATGGCGGTCTTCTCCAGCGTCAGCTGCTCCTTGACGCCCCACGGCAATGCATGCACCAGGTCCGGCTGGCGGGCGCTGGAGCCATGGTCGTCATTGCCGCCCATATCGAACAGCCCACCCTGGTTGGCATTGGCCAACGCTGCATTCGCAAAATCAAACGCCCGGTCAATCGAGGCAGACAGCGCGGCGCGGTTGCGCTGCAATGCATCGAACGCACCCGCCTTGATCAGCGCCTCCAGGCAGCGCTTGTTGAGCCGCGTGCGGTCCACACGCACGCAGAAATCGTAGATGCTGGTAAAGGCACCGCCCAGCTCGCGCGCCGCCACTATCGCCTCGATCGCCTGCTGGCCGGTACCTTTGATGGCCCCCAGGCCGTAGCGGATCACGGTATCGGACACCGGCTCGAAACGGTGCGTACCACGGTTCACGTCCGGCGGCTCAAACACCATGCCCATTTTTACCGCGTCGTCAAACAGTGCCTTCAGCTTGTCAGTGTTGTCCATCTCCACCGTCATGTTGGCACAGAAGAACTCGGCCGTGTAGTGCACCTTGATCCAGGCCGTGTGGTAGGCCAGCAGCGAGTAGGCTGCTGCATGCGACTTGTTGAAGCCATACCCGGCAAACTTCTCCATCAGGTCGAACACTTCATCGGCTTTGGCCTGGCCGATCTGGTTGGCAGCCGCTCCGTCGCGAAACACCTGACGCTGCTCGGCCATTTCTTCAGGCTTCTTCTTGCCCATGGCCCGGCGCAACATGTCGGCACCGCCGAGCGAATAGCCACCCAAAATCTGGGCCGTCTGCATCACCTGCTCCTGGTAGACCATGATGCCGTAGGTCTCCGACAGCATCTCCGCCACCATCGGGTGCGGGTACTCCACTTCTTCGCGGCCATTCTTGCGCGCCACGAAGGTCGGTATCAGGTCCATCGGGCCGGGCCGGTACAACGCGTTCAGTGCGATCAGGTCTTCCAGCCGGGTTGGCCTCGCATCACGCAACATGCCCTGCATGCCGCGCGATTCAAACTGGAACACCGCCTCGGTCAGGCCGTCGGCGAACAGCTTGTAGACCTTGGGATCATCCAGCGGCAAATCCTCGAACGCAAAGGCTTCCTGCCCCTTGTGACGCAATCGGATCAGGTCTTTGGCAATCTCAAGAATAGTCAGCGTGGCCAGCCCCAGAAAGTCAAACTTGACCAGGCCGGCCGCCTCGACGTCGTCCTTGTCGTATTGGCTCACTGCGGCATCGCTGCCGGGCTGCTGGTAAAGCGGGCAGAAGTCGGTGAGTTTGCCGGGCGCGATCAGCACGCCACCGGCATGCATGCCCACGTTGCGCGTCAGGCCTTCGAGTTTTTGTGCCAGCGCCAGCAAGGTGCGCACGTCTTCCTCTTTGGCCAGCCGCTCCGCCAGCAGCGGCTCGGCCTTGATGGCACCTTCAATGGTGATGTGCGTGCCCGGTTTGTTGGGAATGAGTTTGCTGATGCTGTCGCAAAAGGTGTAACTCATGTCCAGCACCCGACCCACGTCGCGGATCGCAGCGCGCGCGGCCATGGTGCCGAAGGTGACAATCTGGCTCACCGCCTCTTTGCCGTATTTGAGCTTCACGTAATCGATCACGCGGTCTCGGTTGGCCTGGCAGAAATCGATGTCGAAGTCGGGCATCGAGACCCGCTCGGGGTTCAGAAAGCGCTCGAACAGCAGGTTGTATTGCAACGGATCCAGGTCGGTGATGCCAAGCGAATACGCCACCAGCGAGCCGGCTCCCGAACCACGCCCGGGACCCACCGGGCAGCCGTTGTTCTTGGCCCAGTTGATGAAATCGCCAACAATCAAAAAGTAGCCCGGAAACCCCATATTGAGAATCGTGGTGATCTCGAACTCCAGGCGCTCGAGGTAGCGCGTCTTCTCTGCTTCACGGCGCGCTGCATCGGGGAACAGGTGCTGCAGCCGGGCCTGGAGGCCCTCATGCGACGTATGCCGAAAGTATTCTTCCGGGCTCATCTGCCGACCATCGACCAGCGGCGTAGGAAAATCCGGCAGTTGCGGCTTGCCCAGCACCAGCGTGAGGCTGCAGCGTCGGGCAATCTCCACCGAATTGGCCAGGGCCGACGGCAGGTCGGCAAACAACTGCTGCATTTGCGCCGTTGATTTGAAGTACTGCTCGCGCGTGAAGCGACGTACGCGCCGTGGATTGCCCAGAATCTCGCCGTCGGCGATACACACGCGTGCTTCGTGGGCCTCGTAATCGTCTGGAGCTGTGAACTGCACGGGGTGGGTCGCAACCACGGGCAACTGCAGACTGGCCGCCAGTTGAACCGCTGCGGTCACATGGCGCTCATCGTCGGCACGACCAGCGCGTTGCAGCTCCACGTAAAAGCGATGCGGGAAGGCAGCGGAAAGTTGCAACGCCACATCGCTGGCGCGTGCGCGGTCGCCCTGCAGCAGCGCCTGCCCCAGCGCCCCGCCCTGCGCACCCGACAGCGCAATCAGGCCATCGCTTGCGCCTGCCATCCAGGCCCATTTGAGCGCCGGTTGCGCCCGCGCGCCATTTTGCGTGTAGGCGCGCGCAATGAGCTCCGACAGATTCAGATAACCCTGGGTGCTCTGCACCAACAGGATCATCCGGGACAGGGCCTGCGCATCCTTGCCCAGGCCCTCGACCACGACCTCCGCGCCGATCAGTGGCTTGACACCTAGCGCACGTGCCGCGCGGTAAAACTTGATGGCACCAAACAGGTTGTTGAGATCGGTAATCGCCAGGGCGGGCTGCGCATCTGCGGCTGCCGCCGCCACAATTTCGTCGATGCGGTTGGTACCGTCAACGACGGAAAATTCAGTGTGCAGGCGCAGGTGGACAAACAGGCCTGCATTGTAGGTTTGCGCTGGCGACGACTCCGTGCCACGCAGGGCGCGGAGCCGGCCGGATCAGGCAGCCCAGGCAAACTCAGGCATGAAACTTCGCTGCCACCTCCGCCACCCGTTTGCCAAAAAGTTTAGCGGTGTCCAGGTCCCCGCTCAACATGTCATCGGCCCCTCCATCCGACGGCGACTGCGCCACTGCGCCGCTGTAGGAGACCAGGTTGTTGATGTCCTTGCGGGTGGTCGCTTTGCTGTTGCTTGGCATCAAGCCCTGGCTGACCCAGATCATGCTGTGTTGCATTGCCAGGCCAAACATGCTGGTAAGCGTTGCCAGCTTGTCGCCGTTAAGGCCGGCACTGTTGGTAAAGCCTGCCGCCAGTTTGTCTTTCCAGGCCTGCACGTACCATTGCTTGCTGGACGCATCGGCAAACTTCTTGAACTGCCAGCTGACGTTTGCCATGTAGGTCGGCGACCCGAAAATTATGGCATCAGCCGCAGCCAGCGTATCCCATCCGCCCTCTGGCAGGTCGCCATCCGGATTGATCGCGACCAGCTCGGCATTGGCACCGTCGGCAACTGCCTGCGCCATGCGCAAGGTATGCCCATAACCTGAATGAAAAACCACTGCTACTTTTGCCATTTCAAATCTCCTTGAATCAGGCGGGGATAGAGACCGGGATTCCGGGCTCCGGAAATTTAGGACCGAACAACTCAGGGCGCCAGATCGAACACCAGCACTTCGGCATCCTGGCCGTTGGCGAGTGTCAACTGCGACTCAGCTTCAACCAGCACCGCATCGCCACCCGACAGTGCTTGCCCGTTCAGCTGCACTGCCCCGCGCACCAGGTGCACATAAGCTTTGCGCGCCGGGTCCAGCGCCAGCGTGGCGGTCTCGACCCCGTCCAGCAGCCCGGCGTAGATCGCTGCGTCTGCGTGTATGGTTACCGATCCCTGTGCACCGTCTACGGAGGCAACCAGACGCAGCACGCCACGTTTCTCCGAATCTGCAAAAGATCTCTGCTCATACCCGGGCGCGATACCAGTCACATTGGGCTCAATCCATATCTGCAGAAAATGTGTCATCTCATTGGGCGCGTGGTTGAACTCGCTGTGCTGCACCCCAGTGCCCGCACTCATACGTTGCACGTCACCGGGCGGGATACCCTTCACGTTTCCCAGGGTGTCCTTGTGCGCGAGCTGGCCACTGAGCACATAACTGATGATTTCCATGTCGCGGTGACCGTGGGTGCCAAATCCAGTGCCCGGTGCTATCCGGTCCTCATTGATCACGCGCAGATTGCCCCAGCCCATATGCTTTGGATCGTGGTAACCAGCGAAGGAAAAGCTGTGGTGCGATTTGAGCCAACCGTGGTCGGCATGACCCCGTTCATTCGATTTGCGCAATGTCAACATGGTCTCTCCTTGTTCCTGTGGGCGTAACTGTAGGCCACGACCGGTGAAATCCAGTGGCAGAAATTTGATGGCATCATTCGAATTACTTGAACCATTGAACGTTTCCCAGCGCATGACGAATCAGTACATGGCCCCATCCATGCGTAGCCGTTTCCACATGACCAGGCCGACGTGGCACGCGTCTTCTTCCACTCGCCAGCGTTTGTTCGGGATCATGCCGACGTGGCACTCAGCTCCGTTCGTGTCACCCGCCCTGCGGGCTCCTTGTATGCTTTCCGCAAGGGAGTTCAAGTGAGGGTTTCAGAAAGTTATGCACAGCCCGTGGGCTCCCTGGGACACAAAGCCCGTAGAGAAGCATTTGGCGTGCATGACGGACTGTTTATCGAAAACCCGAACAGTTGCTGGCTGGCTTTTC
>JANOCN010000134.1:0-2204 GCA_031412185.1 Betaproteobacteria bacterium
AAGAAGCAACTGGCGGCAGGTGCCAAAGCGGCGGGTGCAGCACCTGCCGTAACGCCAATAGCACCCAACAAGTTGGCTGCCGTCCCGGTCACGCGGTCGGATGGCGTCAATCCGGCCAACGCGGCTTCACGTCCACGTGTTGCCATTCCTGCCGTTGCGGGTGCCAAGGCTGCTGCGTCCGCGCCGCTTCCGCCAGCCCGGCCGTAAACTGTGGTCGCATCGCGGTTGTCTTCCGGGACGGCGGGTCGGTCCGACGAGGAGCGCCTTGTTGTACCTTTGGTTGCGCCATCGCTGGGACGGCGTATGGCATGTTGGCTCTACGAAGGAATGTTGTTGTTTGGCGTCGTTTTTCTGGCCGGTTACCTGTTCGGCACGCTCAGCCAGACCCGCCATGCACTGAATAACCGGCATGCGCTGCAGGCTTTCCTGTTTGTCATATTTGGTATTTATTTCACCTGGTTTTGGGCTCGTGGCCAAACTTTGGCAATGAAAACCTGGGACATCCGGCTGGTAGACCTTCAGGGCCAACACATTACCCAGCAGCGTGCGCTGGCGCGCTACCTCGCCAGTTGGGCCTGGTTCCTGCCGCCGTTGGCAGCGATTGCGCCATTTGGGCTGTCGGGCGCGGAGTCATTTGTGATCATCACAGGTTGGATACTGGTCTGGGCAGTTCTGAGCCGCTTTCACCCACAGCGCCAGTTCTGGCATGACGCCTGGGCGGGCACCCGCCTGGTATCGGCTCCCCGGGCCGCCAAGTGAAACGCGCCCCGACAGCGCAGGCGCAGCCGACGTCGGCTGCGGCCGTCAATCCGCAAAAAGCCCGCACTGGAATAAACCGGATGTGGCATGCAACCCGGTATTCGCTCGACGGCCTGCGTGCCGGCTGGGGAGAGACCGCTTTGCGCCAAGAGGCCCTTGCGGCGATCGTGCTACTGCCGACCGCGCTGTGGCTCGGGCAGAGCTGGGTCGAGCGCTGCCTGCTCGCAGGCACAGTGCTTCTGGTGCTGATTGTCGAGCTGCTCAACACTGGCATCGAGACGGCGATTGACCGCATTGGCCTGGAATGGCATGACCTGTCCAAACGGGCCAAAGACATGGGCAGCGCCGCCGTATTCCTGAGCCTGCTCTTGTGCTTTTGCACCTGGACTGGCGCCCTCTGGCACAGGTTTACGCCGTAGAACCTGCGCCACGAAAGCCGTCAAACCGCGGTTTCATCCTCTTCACCCGTACGGATGCGCACGACGCGCTCCACCGCTGTGATGAATATCTTCCCATCGCCGATCTTGCCCGTGCGTGCGGCTTTGACGATGGCGTCAACGCAACGCTCCACGTCATCGGTTTTGACAACTACTTCCACCTTGACCTTGGGCAGGAAATCCACCACGTACTCGGCCCCGCGGTAAAGCTCGGTATGGCCCTTTTGGCGACCAAAGCCCTTGACTTCGGTAACCGTCAAGCCCGTGACGCCACATGCTGCCAGCGCCTCACGGACTTCTTCCAGCTTGAACGGTTTCACGATAGCGGTAATCTGTTTCATGATCGTATACCTTTCCGTTTAGGGGTGACTGGGCCAGCGGGCGCTGGCAGCCGGGCTCGATGACAAGCCAGCCGACACGCTGAGGATAGCGCTATTCCCGATTGCGGGCACTGCGCCAGGCAATGCTTCCGTCGCGCTACTGCCTGAACTTGCTTGTAATCGGGTAGCGCCAGTCCTTGCCAAAACTGCGATGGGTGACGCGAATGCCAATCGGAGCCTGGCGGCGCTTGTATTCGTTGATCTTGATCAGCTTGGTGACGCGCTCCACATCGTCGCGGGAGATACCCCCGGCCACGATGGATTCGATGCTTTCATCGTTCTCCATATAGCGCTCAATGATCGTATCGAGCACGTCGTAGGGTGGCAGGCTGTCCTGGTCCTTCTGGTCTGGGCGCAGTTCCGCACTCGGTGGCCGGGTGATGATGCGCTCGGGAATAGGTTGCGCACCGGTGCCGTACGGATCGTGCTGATTGCGCCAGCGTGCGAGCCTGAACACGGTCGTCTTGGCCAGATCCTTGATGACCGCAAAACCTCCTGCCATGTCCCCATACAGCGTGCAGTAACCGGTAGCGAGTTCGCTTTTGTTGCCAGTGGTGAGCACAATCGCGCCGAATTTGTTGGACAGCGCCATCAACAAGGTGCCGCGTATGCGCGCCTGGATATTCTC
>JANOCN010000135.1:0-7875 GCA_031412185.1 Betaproteobacteria bacterium
GCCGGTCGTTGCCGGTGGACTTGGCACCGGTGTTGGCCAAGCTGACTGCAAAGTTCCACGGTTTGGCTTCGGTCACCACCACCCGCACGTCGATCTGGTCCGCTTCTGCTGCCTCCTTCAGCACCACTTGCACCTGTTTACCCTGGCTCTCGTTGGCGATGGTTGTCTGCACCGCCAGTGTCCGAAAATTGGGGGCGGTGCCTTCCACCAGCTCGGGCAGGCTGGCGCGAATATTGGGTGCGTCAAAGCGTTGCAGCCCTTCAATGTTTACCTTTCCAACCACAAACTTGACGATCTTCAGGCTTACCGTTTCGCCAATCTCTTGCGGCGGCAGCACCACGCGGTGCAGTGCAAATCCACGCTGCTTAAAGGCTTCTTCCAGCGCTGCCGTGGCCATTTGCAACGTTTCGATGGTGGCGTTGGCGCGCAGGAATGCCGCCAGGATGCGGGTGGTATCGGCAGCGGGCAGTGGGTTGTCGCCGCTGATGTCGAATCCGCGGATCGCGAATTCTGCTTTGGCCGGCGCATTCATCGCCGCAGGGGGGGTTTGCGCGCTGGCCACCTGGCAGCCAAGCGCCATGGCCAGCAGCAAGGCGCTGTGCCGTGGGGTAAGGTTCCGCGACATTGGTTGGCCGAACGGTTACCGTTCTCGTTGAGGATGCTCACAAGCATGGGGTTGGTACTGTTGGGGCGGGGGGTGCGGTCGAACTCAAGAAAAAGCGGGGTCAGCAGCGGGCGCGCAGTACGCCCGGCTTCACTGGCGAAGCCGGTTTCACCTTTGCCAAGGTGCAGGGTCTCGCTGTTGGTGGTGACTTCAATGTGACCGTCGCGTACGAAAACATACAAACCCTCAGGGTCGTCACCCACCGGCGTCGCAGAGAACAGTTGTTTGCTGTCCACTGGCACGGTATCGGGCCGCGGAAGGTTCTCCAAAATCGGCGCACTCAAGGGCCGTATGCCGGTGGAGCTGACGAAAAGACCCTGACCCGCACTCAACACCTGCAGGGCGCTCAGCCCGCCGCCTTGGGCCGGGTTGGTGGGCGTGACTTCGACCGTACCGAGCCAGGTGAAGAAGCTGCAGCTGTCGTCGCACTCCATGTCCAGCCCGGTGCCGCGTATGCCAATGGTGGCGGTGGAGGTGGTGAATGCCACGTTGCGGTTGTTGGCGCGTGCGATCAGCCCGGTGAGTGCGCGCGCCGACCCACGCAGCAGCGACACCAGGAACTTGCCATCGCTCGGGTTCTTGTCGTCGTAGACAAAGTTGTCCACCCGAAAGCGCGTGGTCGCGCCAAGCGTGAGGCGGCTGTCGTCGCGAAACGCCAATACGCCGCGTGCGCTGCTGCCGGTCTCGACCGTTTCGCCCGGGTAAATGCTGGCACCGTCCACCAGCCGCCTGCGCGCACCGCTGTTGTCAACCGCCATGATCTCGCCTTGTGTTGCCACCAGTTTCGCGCTGGCCTGCACGGCGTTGGAGCGGGCCTGCTCGGGCACCCTGGCCGACTCTGCCGAACACTCACGCTGGCAGATTCGCGCGTCGAAATCGGTACCGCGGATACCGATGGTGGCAGTCTTGGTCTGCAGTTTGGCCGCATCGGGCGCGTTCTTCGATATGAGGCCGGTGATGGCACGCAAACCGCCGCTGAACAGTTGCATCACCATGCTGTTGTTGGTGGCACCCTCCTTGTACTGGAACTGCTGTACCACCATGCTGGTGCCGGGGCGCAGCGTCATGCGGGTACCGTCGGTCAAACGCACAATGGCCGTCGAACCGGCTGCTGTGCTCAAGGTGTCACCCTCGCGGAACTCCAGCCCTTTGCCCATAATCCGTGGCGTCTGGCCCGGGGTCTGCGCGTAGCCCGCGCCCCGGCTGAATTCAACCTCCCCGGCCGACTGGGCGGTGGCTACCTGTGGCAGCATCCAACCAACACCCAGCAACAGCGTCGCGTATTTCTTCCGGTAAATCAGCGACATATTTCGCCCTCGGTAACCAGGTTGTCGGCCGCGCCTCTTCTGCGCCTGCCATCCGGGCTGAAATCATCATCCTGTGACAAACGCTCGCGCAAGTTCCTTCTGAACTCTCCGTTAAACGACTGGTTGTCGGACAATAGATCGGTCAGCACCTGCTTGGGCGGCGGGGCTATTGGCACCCCGCCAGAGATGTAGGAGATCACCGCCCCATTCGCCGTAGCCTGTTGCCCATACGGCTGGAAGATATTGGCCGATGTCACCGTGACGCCGTTGACACCCAACACCGCACCGGTCTGGGCCAGGGTTGTGTCTGCAGTCAGGCTCAGCAGATTGCTGGCAGCGACGGGGCCGCTCACCAGCATGCTGCCACCCGGATTGACCGCCGCCACATCGACGCTGCCGGCGGTATTGATAACACTGCCCAGCAGCATCGGGCCAGACGACTGCACCACAATATCTCCGCTGCCCGTATTGCTGGCGCGCAGCCGGGCAATCTGGTTGCTCGAGCTCACCAGGGAGATGCCGGACAAGGTGTCGAGCGTGAGTTGGCTGGTAACGATTGCGCTGCCGGTTTGCACCACCGGGCGCGCGCTCGACAGCGACTCGATGGAGACAGTGCCCACCAGAGGGTCTAGCGAAACGCTACCAGCCCCGGCCGGGATTACAACGGCTGCCACGTTGGCCCGGTCAGGTATCGCTCCACCGGCCCAGTTGTTGGCAGTGGACCACAGGCCGTCGCCCGCACTGCCAGTCCAGCTGACGCTGGACAACTGGTTGATGGTGCTGCTGGTGTTGTTTACCAGGCTGACGCTGTAGTTGGCTCCGCCATTGCCGTCGTTCACTGTAATACCCGACACCGTGACGGTCTTGTTGGTGCCCGCATGCCGGTTGGCGAAAGCGAAGCTGCCTCCAACCAGGGAGTCGCCGACAGCCAGGGTGCCGCCGACCACCACCGCTGCTCCCAGGGCGCTGGTGCCGCCATCGTAGTCCTTGGTCACCGCAGCGGTGCTCAAAAGCAGGTTGGCGCCTGTTACCGTGCCGACCGCGCCAATCAACGTGCTAGCGACCGGGCCATAACCAAACACGGACGCACTGCCATCGAGCACGCTTGCCACCGCCAGACCATTCACCGTAACCAGCTTGCCGACGCCCACATTTCGGGTGTCGTAACTGCCGAGTACCGGGTTGTTGAGTGTGATCACGTCGCCCACCAGGCCGCTGACGCTGTAGTTGCCTGCGCCCAGCGTCGCGACGGTTGTGCCGTCGTAGGCCTTGCTTACCGTGCCGACTAGCGATGCTGTCACGCCGGGTGACAGGCTGTAGAGGAAACCGTCTCCAGTGCCGAGAATCGGCGTAGCGTCGCCAAACGTCTTGCCGTATTGCTTGAAGTCGTACACCAGGCCGCCCCGGGTGTCGTTGGCCGGGTTGGCCGAGAACACCAGCCAGCGCGCCCCTGCCGCGGTGTTGAGCGCGCCCGCACCTGCTGTGTTGATGAACGATACCGAGCCCGCGTCCACCTTCAGCGAGTCGCCCGAAGCGGCAGTAGCGGTAATGGCTGCTACTCCACCGAGGTTGACACCCAGCACGCTGTCGAGCAGCACGTTGGCACCCGACACCAGGTTGTTGATGAAAATCGTGTTGGCGTTCACCGCGACGTTGCCCGCCGTACGGATGGCGGTCTCGCCGGCCACGGCACCGTTCAATGCCAGGCTGCCATTGGGTACGTTAAGCGTGATGTTGCCACCCGCCAGGTTGGCGGCCGGGCTGCCAATCCGCACGCCCGCCGTCGGGCTACTGCCGGGGTTGATCACCATGTTGCCACCAACCGTCGCGCTGATGACCGTGGGCGAGCCGCCCACCACATTGGTGCCCAGAGCTGAGCCAGAAACGCTGCCACCGGCAAGCGTCAGGTCGCCGCTCACGTTGAGAGTTAGGTTGGTCGCACCGGTACCAGCGCCGCCAATACGTGCCCCGCCACCTTGTGTGCCGTCCAGGCTGGGCGACGAACCACCGCCCGTGATATCCAGGTCCCCGGTGATCGAAATATTCTGGGTCGGCGCAGTGATCACCGCAAAATTGTTTGTGCCTGCTGCACCAGCTTGCAACACAGTCGAGCTGGCGGATATGGTCTGCAACCCAACAATTGCGTGGATATCCGCGAAGTTGCCGGTCAGACTAGCGCCGCCACTGGCTCCGCCGACCACGTCGATGGTTGGTGCACCGCTGATAGTTTGGGTTCCGTTAACGGCTTCGACCCGCGCAAAGTTAAAACTGGCACCGGTACCACCGGTAAGGTTCAAACTACCACCGGACGCGAAACTAAGCGTCTGACCAGCGCCGTAGTTGCGGATGCGGGCCAGGTTGGTGACACCGCTCCCGCCTTGCAGGTCTACCGCGCCGCCCGAAGTGACCGTGATGGTTTGCGTGCCTGTGGTGGCTCCGGCGGCATTGCTTTGCTGTATCTGGGCCAGGTTTTCAATTCCACCGGAGCCGCCGGTCAAGGCTATGGTCGACGAAGTAATGCTTTGCGACCCGGAGTTGGTGGCTATGTAGGCACCGTTGCCTTCACCCACTATGCCGCCGCTTGACCCGCCGGTCAGGTCAATGGTCGGCGACCCAAGAATGGTTTGGGTCGCATTGTTACCCGCAAAAATCTGTGCAAATGCCCGACTGCCGTTGGTACCGCCCGTAAGGTCGATGCTGCCGCCACTGGCAAAAGTGATGGTTTGTGAGTCGCCATCGCCTTCGATCAACGCGCGGCTTCCGTGCGTGGCACCACCGACGTTTTGCAGCGCCGACGACCCGCCCTGCATGACGATGGCTCCGCCGCCAGTTACGGTAATTGCCTGCGAAGTACCAGCACCACCGCCCTGGAATATCTGTGCGTCGTTGTCGGTCTGCAAGCCCGTGCCGCCGCCACCGGTGAGGTGCAGGCCACCCGCGCCGACCGAGATTGTCTGCGAACCGCTGCTTGCGATCAGCGCTCGATTTCCCACGCTGGTTCCGCCGCCATTTAACCCGCCTTGCAGCGTTATGCTACCGGCACCCGACAGGGTCTGGATGCTGGTGCCAGCGAGCGATTCAATCCGCGCCGAGTTGATGGTACCGACCGTACCGCCAGCAATATTGAGCGCACCACCGGATGCGAAGCTGATGGTCTGCGACGCGCCGTTGGTGACGATGGCGGCGCGGTTCCTGCTGCCACTTCCGTTGCCGCCGATTACATCGAGCGAGCCGCCACCAGTGACCGTGAGGGTCTGCGGAGCACCCACGACGACCGCATCGATCAGCGCGATGTTGAAGCCACCGGATGCGCCACCCTGCAGCAGCATATTGTTTGCGGTGATCGACTGCAGGCCAGACCCATCCTGGCTGATGCCAGCGCAGGCACCCACGTTGTTACATTCGTTGGTTCCACTCAAACCCGGTGCGGTGCCTGCAGTAACCGCCAAGGTACCGGCTGTGGACACTGCTTGTGTGCCATTCAGATTCAGAATAATAGCGTTGAAGCTGTCAGTGGTTCCACCACGCAACAGGATGCCGCCCGACTGGCCGACCTGGCCCGCCGTGATGGACTGGTTATTGCCGGTGATGCTGGAGTCGCGTGTGGCTGCGGCCCCTCCCACAAAAAGGCTGTTGGCACTGGATGCGCCCTGCACCACCATGGACTGGTTGCCGTCGCTCTGGATGAAGGCCAGTCCGCTGCCGCCCAGTACCCGCACGGCATCCGCGTTGTTTACCGTAATCGTCTGCAGCCCAGCAGCGTTGTAGATGCCGGAAGTGTCTGTCCCAGTGCCGGTGTTTGTGACGATCAACCCCTCGCCGGAGCCATTGGTGCCCGTGGTCGTAATGGACTGTGGACCCGAGACGTTGAAAATCTCGGAAGTACCCGACCCAGTCAAAGTGAGTGCAATGTATTTGGCATTGACAGTCTGACCGGTACCTGCACCCAGGCGCACCGACTGGTTCACGGCGGGCAGTTCAAGCCCGCCAGCAAGGTTCAGCAGCATGGCTCCATTGGCGATGACATCTGCATTAAGAGTAGTCACCGAAGACCCGCCACTCACGCTGGCGTTGAAGCCCCCCGAGGCGGTGATGGGTGCATTTATCGTCAGACCGGTTACCGCGCCCAGGGTGATGTCGTTACCGATCAGGCTGGCCGGTATCACCAATGGGCCGATCGCGCTGGAAAGCGTGATGTCGGCCGTGCCGGTGTTGATGCTGGTGCCCGGCAACGTGAGCGTATGCCCGGCCGCCAGGCTGACCGGCTGGTTGGCGCCGCTGGCCAACGACAACACGGTCAGGCTGCTGCCAGCTCCTTCGACCACGTCGATCGCCTGGCCCGACACGTTGAGCTGGTTCAGGTTGTTGCCCGCAGTAGTGAGGGTGACGTTGCCACCTGCGTTGACGCTGGTGGTGCCGCTGATGACAAGTGCCGAACTTTGCGTGACTGCACCACCTGCATTTACCGTCAGGCTGTTGGCCGAGGTGGCTCCATTCAAACTCAAATTGCCGGTAGGTGCTGCCAGCGCAAGCGACGTCACACTCAAGGCGTCATTGAAGGCAAAGTTGCCGCTGGCCTGGGTGATGCTAACGTTGCCGCTGGGGACAAAGGTGCCGGCGCTGTGGTTGAAGCTGCGCGTGATGCCGAGTGTGCCGGCACCTCCGAGCGACGAGCCGCCCGCTGTCTGCACGTAGTCCTTGATGCTTACGGCACCGTTAACTGTGGCAGCGCCTGCCAGCGTGAGCTGCTCGATACTTCCGCTGGTGTTGGCGAAACTGGCGCTTACGCCGGAGGCGATCGCCAGCGAGCCGGTTCCGCCAAATGTGGTGTTGGTGAAATTCCGGGCGCCACCAAACTGCTGCGACAGAGTAAGCACACCGCCGGTGTCGATGAACACCGAACCGGCCAGTGTGTCGGCGTTCTGCATCGACAGCGCCCTGCCCGCACCCAGATTGAGCGCGCCACCTGCCAGGTTGGAAAAACGTGCCTCCCAGGAAGTGTTGACGCCACCAAAGGCACCATTCACGTTGATCGTGCCAGCGTTGTTGACGATACCGCCCTGCGGGTTGTTGTCGCTCAGGAAAGACCATTGGAGGGTCGAGTTCACGTCCAGCGTGCCACCGACCAGGTTGGCAAAAGTGCCGTATCCACTATCGTTGGGAAGCCGGATGACAGACTTTCCGTTCATCGTCACGGTACCCGAGTTCTCCCAAACCCGGCCGCTCTTGACGTTCACGCTCAGCTCGTCATTGACGCCGTTCAGCACCACAGTGGCACCAGGGTTGGTCAAGATCCGGCCGGCCACTGACGTGCCGGGGTTTAGCTCCACCGTAAAGTTGGTTCCGGCCGCCACGCCGGTGCGCTGGAAGGTGGTTGTGCCGGATGCAAACACAACGTTGCGGTCGGCATTCAGGGTCAGGCTATTGGAGTTGGTATTGGCGACGTTCGAGCGCTCGATCACGATCGGGCCGTTGCTCGACCCGTCAAAAATAATGTCGCCATTGCCCGCGCCCGCGACCGACGGGTTGGTGGTGGTCAACACGACGTTCAGGTTGCTGCCGGCATTGATGAACTGGTTCAGGTTCGCGTCTGTCAGAGTGGACGTTGCCGCCCCATCCACCGGGGTGAAGAATGTCTGCGATCCCGGACCAAATGCGATCGTGTTCTGCGTCAGGTTTCCAAGGGCGCCCGGCGCGGCAGCGTGCGTAATGGTGATATCCGACGGGTCGAGCAACCAGGTTCCGGGCTGCGCCGCCGAGCCGGAGGCGGTGACGCGGATACCGTTGACATCCAGGTAGCGCTTGCCCGACGTTTCGACAAAACCACCGCCCCCTGTGGCCGAAGCAGCGTTGGCGCTGATGGTGCCGTAAGCCCGTGTCACGTCGTCGGCCCAGACGATTACC
>JANOCN010000136.1:0-1888 GCA_031412185.1 Betaproteobacteria bacterium
AGTGCCCTACAAGACCATCGTGGAACAGTTACCGGTGCAGCTGGCGGCGGGGCAGGGCCCGGACATCGCGCGGGTCACCGACCTGGGCGGTTTGTCCAAGTACTACCTGGACATCAGCGCGCACGTAAAGGACAGGGCGTATTGGGAGACCAACTTCGGCTCTACGCTGCCCTGGCTGCGTCCCACCGCTGCCGACAAGGGCATCTACGGTTTTATGTCGCAGCTGACCATGACTGGCCCGTATGTGAACAAGACCCTGTTCGAGCAGGCCAAGGTGCCAATGCCGGGGCCGAAGGCCACCTGGGACGAGTGGGTGGAGGCATCACGCAAAGTTGCCAAGGCGACCCAAACCCAGGCGGCACTCGCGTGGGACCGCTCGGGCCACCGGTTTGCCGGCCCGGCCATCAGCTACGGCGCCAAGATTTTCGACGCCAAAGGCGAGTTGGTGATGGACGACGGCTACAAAACCACGGTGAACAAGTTCGTCGGCTGGCACAAAGACGGTGCCATGCTCAAGGAGGTGTGGGGCGGATCGGGTGGCTCAAGCTACGCCGACTCGATTGGCGAATTCAAGAACGGTCGCGTCGCGATGGTTCTTTCGGGTTCCTGGCAAATCAACCGCCTGCAGAAAGATATCGGCACCGCATTCGACTGGGTGGCGGTGCCCAACCCTTGTGGACCGGCCGCGTGCACTGGCATTCCGGGCGGCGCGGCGTGGGTGGCGTTGAAGACCAGCAAGTCGCCAAAAGAAGTCGGTATGTTCCTGGACTTCATGGCCCAGGAAGCCAACTACGCCGAGTTTGCCGGCAAGACCAACAACATCCCGGCGCATGCGGGCCTTGCCAAAAAAGGTGTGGCTTATCCAGGCGCCACACCGGCCGCACGCGCTGCACTGGGTACCTTCAGCGCAGGGGTCGCCAACCTGTCGCCGGTGGCCTACCAGTTTCAGGGCTACAAGTTCAACCGCGCCATCATGTTGCCCACCGTTACCCGCGTGACGCAGGCGATTGTGGGCGAAATGAGTACCGACGAGGCCATGACCAAGATCGGTGTCGACATGGCGGACGCGGTCAAACAGGCACAAAAGTAGTTCAGCGCGGGCACCGAGTCTGCATGTCGCGCCTGCTCGCTCTTTTCTTTAACCTTTTTGAGCCCTTTTTCAGGGTCGGCCAACGCTGGCTCGGGGTGTCCAGGATTGGCTGGTTGTTTGTCGGCCCGAACCTGCTGGTGTTCGGGCTGTTCACCTTTCTGCCGATCCTGATCAACCTTGTCTACGCGGTGACGGGCGGCGTGGAGTTGTACCCGTTCAAGCGGCCTTACACCGGTGGCGAAAACTTCGGCATTTTGTTCGAATGCCGCAACTACTTTGACATCCAGACCTGCCGCAAAGACGTGTTCTGGCGGGCAATGTTCAACACTATCAAGTTCAGCCTGATCCAGGTGGTGTTGATGGTGCTGCTTTCCCTGGCCACCGCCCTGGTGCTGAACCGCAAGATCATCGGGCGAGGTTTCTGGCGTGGGGTGTTTTTCTACCCGGTGCTGCTGTCGCCGGTGGTGGTGGCGTTGATCTGGAAGTGGCTGTTGCAAAGCCAGGGTGTGTTCAACGCAGGTCTGGTGGCGGCGGGCGCCGCACCGGTAGACTGGCTCACCACGGCAAACTGGGCCTTTTTCTGGACCGTGTTTGTTTCGATCTGGGCCCACATGGGTTTCTACACCCTGATTCTGCTGGCCGGCCTGCAGGCCATACCCAAAGACATGTACGAGGCCGCCGAGATGGACGCCGCATCGCCCTGGCGCACGCTGCGCCGCATCACGCTGCCTTTGCTGATGCCCAATCTGATCGTGGTGCTGGTGCTGGCCATGATCCGCGCTGTGCAGATCTTCGATG
>JANOCN010000137.1:0-18883 GCA_031412185.1 Betaproteobacteria bacterium
ATCTGGGCACCTCGCTGGGCGCGGCACGCGTGGGCCGCTTCTCCGATGGCGAGGTGACGGTCGAGATCAACCAGAACGTCCGGGCGCGTGATGTGTTTGTGGTGCAAAGCACTTGCTCGCCTACCAACGAGAACCTGATGGAGCTGCTGATCATGGTGGACGCACTCAAGCGCGCATCGGCGGAGCGTATCAGTGCAGTGATTCCATATTTCGGGTATGCGCGCCAGGACCGGCGGCCCCGCTCGTCACGGGTGCCGATCACCGCCAAGATTGTGGCCAACATGCTGCAGACAGTGGGCGTGGCGCGCGTGTTGACGATGGACCTGCATGCCGACCAGATTCAAGGCTTCTTCGATATCCCGGTGGACAACATATACGCCTCACCCGTGCTATTGCGTGACCTGCGGCAGAAGCAGTATGAAGATCTGATTGTGGTGTCTCCCGATGTGGGTGGTGTTGTGCGCGCGCGCGCACTGGCCAAGCAGCTCAACTGCGATCTTGCCATCATCGACAAGCGGCGTCCGCGCGCCAACGTGAGTGAAGTGATGCACGTGATTGGTGAAATAGAAGGCCGCAACTGTGTCGTCATGGACGACATGATTGACACCGCTGGCACCCTCGTCAAGGCGGCCGAAGTATTGAAGGAACGCGGGGCGAAAAAGGTCTACGCCTACTGCACCCACGCCATTTTTTCGGGCCCCGCCATTGAACGTATCGCCCAGGGCACTGCGCTGGACGAAGTGGTGGTGACCGACACCATTCCACTGAGCAAGTCGGCCCAGGGTTGCCAGAAGATTCGCCAGTTGACCGTGGCACCGCTGATCGCCGAGACGATTCAGCGCATTGCCAAGGGCGACTCGGTCATGAGTTTGTTTTCTGATCAGGAGAACCTTTTCTGAAGGTTCAGCAAAGTTCAGCTGATCAGGACAATCGTGGTCTGCAGATCCATGCACAACATGGTACGCAGGCTTTTTTTAACCGGAGTCACACTGGTCGCGGTGGACTCCAGCAGGAGTGAAATATGAAATTCGTCGCTTTTGAGCGCGCCAAGCAGGGGACGGGTGCGAGCCGCCGTCTCCGCATCACCGGCCGAACGCCCGGTATTGTTTACGGTGGCACCGGCCAGCCCCAACTGGTTGAGCTCGACCACAATGCCTTGTGGCATGCCCTCAAGAAAGAGGCCTTCCACGCGACCATTCTTGACATGGAGTTCAATTCCACCACCAGCAAGGTGCTGTTGCGCGACGTGCAAATGCACCCGTTCAAGCAACTCATCCTGCACGCCGATTTTCAGCGCGTCGAAGCCAATACCAGGCTGCACATGAAGGTACCTCTGCACTTCAGCGGCGAAGAAGAATCGCAAGCCGTGAAACTCGACCACTGTCTGGTGAACCACGTGGCGACCGAGCTTGACATTGCCTGCCTGCCGGCCGATTTGCCAGAGTTCATTGCAGTTGATTTGAGCGGTTTGAAAAAGGGCACCTCGCTGCACGTCAAAGATGTCGTGCTGCCCAAGGGCGTGGTCGCAGTAACGCGCGGCAGGGAGAACCCGGTGCTGGTATCAGTGGTGACGTCGGCAGCCGAAGCGTCCGAGGCGACAGCGGCCGACCCCGCTGCTGCTGCTGCACCAGCCGCTGCCGCGCCTGCGGCAGGCAAGGCCGCACCCGCCGCCAAGGCTGCTGCGGCAGGCAAAGCGCCTGCCGCCAAGGCTCCGGCGGCCAAAGCTCCGGCTGCCAAGGCTCCAGCGGCCAAGAAGTAGTCTCCAACAAGGGTTGGTCAACGGCCCACCTCGGTGGGCCGTTTTGTTTTTTGGCGCGCCAACGGCTGCCTTCGGGGCCACAGACCCACTCTGCACACGGATAATCCAGCCATGATCAAGCTGTTTGTCGGCCTGGGGAATCCGGGCTCGGAATACCAGGCCACACGGCACAACGCCGGTTTCTGGTGGATCGACGCGCTGGCGCAGCATCTCAAGGTCGCTTTGGTGCACGACAAGACTTACCATGGGCTGGTGGGCCGCACTACGGTCAATGGTCAGACTTTGTGGCTGCTCAAGCCACAAACCTTCATGAACCTGTCGGGGCGCTCGGTCAGTGCGCTGGCCCGTTTCTACAAAGTTCCTGCCGAGCAGATCCTGGTCGTACATGACGAGCTCGACATCTTGCCCGGCCAGCTGAAACTCAAACGCGGCGGTAGCCACGCCGGTCACAACGGGCTGCGCGATATCCACGACCAAATCGGCACAGACGACTACTGGCGGCTGCGGCTGGGTATCGGCCACCCCGGAGTCAAGGCCGAGGTGGTCGACTGGGTGCTCAAGAAGCCGGTCACCGAACACCTGCAGATGATCGAGGCCTGTATTGCGGAATCTCTCAAGTCAGTGCCTCTGCTAATCAGCGGGGACATGGCAAAAGCCACCATGCAGCTGCATACCAAACCTAAGACTCCCCGCGAAACAAAGGAAGATCCGCCATGAAAAAATGTCTGCGATTGTTTGCCGTGGTGGTGATCCTGGCGGGCGCTCTGCCGGGTTTGCCCGCTCTGGCGCAGACGGTCTACCGGTGCGGCAGTGTGTACAGCCAAACGCCCTGCTCGGGCGGCGTCGCGCTGGACGCCAGCGACGCACGTACACCGGCCCAGAAGGCGCAGACCGATGCTGCTGCGGCGCAGGCAGCCAAGAGCGCCGACGGCATGGAGAAGGACCGCCTGGCCCTGGAAAAATCGCGGGTGGGCAAGCCGCCTCCAAAACCGGCAAAATCGCCGCAGACCGCCAAAAGCGGCAAAGCGACTGACCAAGTCGGGAGCACTAGTGGAAAGAAGAAAAAAGAGCCTGACTACTTCACCGCAGCCGCTGCAGCAAAACCCAAGAAGTCTGCTCCTGCCACCAAGGAATCGGGCAACACGGAGCCAGTTGCAAATACCGACAAACCAGCCAAACCCTGATCGCTCCAGAGGAAATGCGCCGTTCTCGCATTGCGCAACGGCTGTACCGGAGCGGGCCGGTAGTTGCACCCCAGCGCCGCGTCAGGCCTTGTTGTTCGGCACCGCTGCGTCCTGGAGCCGCCGGTATTTGCGCCACAAAGACTCCTTGTCTTCCACAAAAAGCGGATTCACCGGAATGCAGGCGACCGGGCAGACCTGCACACACTGCGGCTCGTCAAAGTGGCCCACGCATTCAGTACACTTGTGGGGATCGATCTCATATATTTCCAGCCCGAGGAAAATCGCATCGTTCGGGCACTCGGGCTCACACACATCGCAGTTGATGCACTCGTCGGTAATGATCAAAGCCATGTGGCGAATTATCCCCGCGCCAGCATGCGCCGTCCCGCAAACGTTCTTGGCCCCAGTGGTTGACCGGTTTCCATGGGCCTGTTCCTCCTAAAACGAATCCTCACACTGATCGCCACGCTGGTCGGCGCATCGGTCGTAGTGTTTCTTGTGCTGGAGATACTGCCGGGTGACGCGGCACAAATCATGATGGGGCCGGACGCAGCCCCGGAGGCAGTGCGCGCGCTGGCCACCAAGCTGGGGCTGGACCGCCCGCCCATGGAACGTTATTGGCAGTGGGTAACCGGCATGCTCACGGGCAATCTGGGAGACAGCTATGCCTACAGCTCGCCGGTGTTTGACCTGGTGGTGGAACGGCTGGCGTTGACGGTTCCATTGGCTTTGATCGCCATGCTTTTGACCACCGCCTTGGCACTGGTGGTGGGTATCTACGCCGCCGCACGGCACAACCGGCTGGGCGACGTGGGGCTGATGGGTCTCACACAAGTGGGTATTGCCATCCCGAATTTCTGGTTTGCAATCCTGCTGATCCTGCTGTTCTCGGTCAAGCTGCAGTGGTTCTCTGCCGGTGGCTTCGGCGGCTGGGAAGAGGGTGTTGTGCAAGGCCTGCAGTCGCTGCTGTTGCCGGCACTGTCGCTGGCTGTTGTACAAGCCGCAATTCTTGCGCGTATCACCCGCTCTGCCGTGCTGGAAGTCATGCGCGAGGACTTTGTGCGCACAGCCCGGGCCAAAGGCTTGTCGCAGCGCGCCACCCTGTGGCGGCATGTGCTGCGCAATGCGATGATTCCGGTGATTACGGTCATGGGCCTGCAGTCGGCCGAGCTGCTGGCCGGCACCATTGTGGTCGAGAACGTTTTCTACCTGCCGGGGCTCGGGCGCCTGATTTTCCAGTCGATCTCGAACCGGGACCTGATCGTGGTGCGCAACTGCGTGATGTTGCTGGCTACCATGGTGGTGCTGGTCAACTTTGTTGTTGACGTTCTGTACGCCGTGATCGATCCGCGCGTGAAGGCCAGCGACATATGACGACACTTCACCCGGTTGCTCGCGCACCGAACCTACGCAATCCTGCAACCGCTTCGTTCCTGCACCGTGCCATGTCGCACCGCAGTTTCGTGGTGGGCGGTCTGTTGACGCTGGTAATCGTACTTGCAGCCGTGTTGTCGCTGGTCTGGACGCCCTGGTCGCCGTACGAGATCGATATGGCTTCGAAGCTGCAACCACCCAGCGCAGCACACTGGCTGGGTACCGACCCGTTCGGCCGCGACGTGGTCTCGCTGCTGCTGGTGGGCGCGCGCAGCTCGATCCTGGTGGGTGTCATCGCAGTCGGCATCGGTTTGCTGGCCGGCACTGCCCTTGGGCTGCTGGCAGCCGCGCGCCGTGGCTGGGTCGAAGAGCTGATCATGCGCCTGTCCGACTTCACCTTTGCTTTCCCGGCCATCCTGTCGGCAATCATGTTGACGGCCGTGTTTGGTGCGGGCATCGTCAACTCCATCATCGCCATCGGCATCTTCAACATCCCGACCTTCGCCCGTATCACACGCGCCTCCGCGAATGCCCTCTGGGCCCGCGAATTCGTACTCGCCGCGCGTGCCTGTGGCAAGGGGCCGTGGCGCATAACCTTCGACCATGTGCTGCCTAACCTTATGTCCGTGCTCACGGTGCAGGTCACGATCCGCTTCGCCATCGCAATCCTGGCCGAGGCGGCTCTGTCCTATCTGGGTCTGGGCACCCAACCGCCGCAGCCCTCTTGGGGCCGCATGCTGGCCGAAGCCCAGTCCTTGCTGTTCCAGGCACCATTGCTGGCGGTGTTTCCGGGTGTCACCATCGCGGTCGCCGTTTTGGGGCTTAACCTGATGGGCGACGGGCTGCGTGACCTGATGGATCCGCGCCTCGCGCGCAAGCGCTAGCCACCATGCTTCAGGTCCAAGACCTCACGGTTCGGCTGCAAACCCAACGCGGGCCTGCGCACGCCATACGAGGTGTCAGCTTCGATTTGCAGCGCGGCGAGACCCTCGGGCTGGTGGGCGAGTCGGGCTGCGGAAAATCCATCACAGCCATGGCGCTGATGGGCTTGCTGCCCGAAGCGGCCGTGGTCACCGGAAGCATCCGATTCGATGGGGCAGAGCTGGTGGGCCAGCCGGACACCGTGCTGCGCCAGATACGCGGCAACCGCATCGGGATGATTTTTCAGGAGCCGATGACCGCACTCAACCCGGTGCACACGGTAGCCGATCAGGTCATGGAGCCGCTGCGGCTGCACCGTGGCATGGGTCGCACGCAGGCACGCGAACAGACCCTGCGCCTGCTGGATCGGGTGGGCATAAGCAATGCCGCCAAACGTATGGATGCTTACCCGCACCAGTTTTCTGGTGGCCAGCGCCAGCGCATCACGATCGCGATGGCGCTGGCCTGCGAACCCGACCTGCTGATCGCCGACGAACCCACGACGGCGCTCGACGTCACCATCCAGGGGCAGATACTCGATCTGATCCAGGACCTGGTCACCGAGCGCTCGATGGCGCTGTTGCTGATCTCGCACGACCTCGGCGTGATTGCGCAGAATGTGCAGCGCATGCTGGTGATGTATGGCGGCAGCGTCATAGAAAGTGGTCCCACGACCGGCGTTTTCAGCTACCGCGCGCATCCCTACACACGCGGGCTGTTCGGTGCCCGACCGCGCCTGGGCGCGGCCCGCGGCGCGCGCCTGGTCACGATAGACGGCACCGTTCCGGAACTGGTGGACCTGCCGCCGGGATGCGCGTTTGCCGACCGCTGCGCCTGGTCGCGCACCACTTGCGTGGCGACCCGGCCAGTGCCGGTGCTGCTGGATGCCGGGCACACGGCAAGCTGCCTGCGCCTGGACGCGGTCGCCGCAGGCGATTTGTCATGACGCAGCCATTGCTGGTGGTCGAGCAGCTTGCGCGCACCTATGCGCTGCCGCGCGAAAAGTTATGGGGCGCGCCGCCGCTGGTTTTGGCCCTGCAGGGGGTTAGCTTCACGCTGCAGGCTGGGCACAGCCTGGGTATCGTGGGCGAGTCGGGGTCTGGCAAGTCCACACTGGCGCGCCTGGTGATGGCGCTCGAAGCTCCCACCAGCGGCAAGGTACGCATCCTGGGGCGCGACATGGCCACGCTCGACGCAGCCGCCTTGCGCACGGCGCGGCGCGACTTCCAGATGGTGTTCCAGGATCCCTACGGCTCCCTGGATCCGCGCCAGACCGTGCAACGTATCGTGACCGAACCGCTGCAGGCCCTGGACGGCGTGGCAGCCGCAGACCCACGACGCCATGCGCAGGACGTGCTTGCATCGGTCGGCCTGCGCGCCAGCGACCTGGACAAATACCCGCACGAGTTCTCGGGCGGGCAGCGCCAGCGTATCGCGATTGCCCGCGCACTGATCACGCGTCCGCGCCTGATCGTGGCTGACGAGCCGGTCAGCGCGCTCGACGTGTCGGTGCAAGCCCAGGTGCTCAACCTGATGCAGGATCTGCAACAGGAATTCGGCGTTACCTACCTGCTGATCAGCCACGACCTGGCTGTGGTCGACCATCTGTGTTCGGAGGTGGCGGTGATCTTCCAGGGCCGGATCGTGGAACAGGGCGCGCCGCAGGTCCTGTTTCACCATGCGGCCCATCCCTATACCCGCGCTTTACTGGATGCCGTTCCGCGCATGGAGCCCCGCGCTGGGGGGGACGCCAGAAAACGGACCAGCAGCATCGCGTCGCGGCCACAGTTGCCAGGTGCCTGCCCTTATGCACACCGCTGTGCGCAGGCGCAGGCCCGGTGCGACGACAGCCGCCCGGAACTGGCGCCGTCCCCGGCGGGGCATCTGGTGGCATGCCATTTTCCGCTGGCCGCTGCAACTCCATCTGCAGGCCTGCCCACTGCGGTGCAATCGGGGCATCCCGCACCCGGCCCACAAATGCCCGCGCGTTAGTGCTATTGTTGCGCCTTGCCCAAACGCAAACCCCGGACCTCCAAGCCGCTTTAAAAGGAACCCTGACCATGGTCAACCGCCGCTCTGTACTCTCCTCTGCCGTTGCCGGTGCTGCACTCTCCACAGTGCCATTTGCCGCACATGCGCAATCCAGAAAAGACTCCATGGTTCTGGGGATGGCGCTGGAACCGGCACCCGGGCTCGATCCGACCACCGGCGCGGCCGCCGCAATTGCCGAGATCACGCTGTACAACATTTTCGAGACGCTGACCAAGATCAGTGGCGACGGAACCGTGTCCCCGCTGCTGGCTGAGAAGTGGGAGGTTTCTCCCGATCTCAAAACCTACACCTTCACGCTGCGCAAAGGCGTCAAGTTCCAGAATGGGGAACCATTCAACGCCCAAACCGTCAAGTTCAGCTTCGACCGGGCCGGAGGCGAAAAAAGTACCAACAAGGACAAGCGCACCTTTGCGAACCTCAGCACACAGGTGGTCGACGAATACACCGTGGTCTTGATCAACAGCGAGATCGACCCCAACCTGCCGTTTGTGCTGGGCCAGGCAACGGCTGCGCTGGTCGAGCCGAAAAGCGCGGAGACCAACACCACCAAACCGGTCGGCACCGGCCCGTACAAGCTCGATGCATGGGCCAAGGGTTCGTCGCTTACGTTGAGCAAGTGGGACGGGTACCGCAACAAGAACCTAGCCAAGATCAACAAGGTGACGTTCCGGTTCATCGCAGACGCAGCAGCCCAGGCCGCCGCACTGCTGTCGGGCGACGTGGACGCGTTTCCGCGTATCGGCACGCGCGTAGTACCCCAGTTCGAAAAGAACCCGCAGTTCCAGGTGATCCGCGGCGCGTCACTGGCCAAGACAATTGTGGCGATGAACAGCAAAAGGAAGCCGCTGGACGATGTGCGCGTGCGCCGCGCCATCCTGGCAGCCATCGACCGCAAGGCCTTCATCGAAGGCGCTGCGGATGGGCTCGGTGCGCCGATTGGCAGCCACTACGCCAAGGGCCTGGCGGGTTTTATCGACACCACCAGTATCAACCCCTACGATGTCGAGAAGGCCAAGAAACTGCTGGCCGAGGCGGGTGTCAAGACACCGCTCGAGTTGACCATGACTCTGCCGCCACCGCCCTACGCCCGCCAGGGCGGAGAGGTGATCGTGGCGCAACTCGCCAAGGTGGGGATCACCGTGAAGGTGCAGAACGTCGAATGGGCACAGTGGCTCAGCAACACCTACGGCGGCCCAAAGAATTACGACCTGTCGATCATTTCGCACGTGGAACCGTTCGACCTGGGCAACTACGCCAAGGCCGATTACTACTGGGGTTACCAGTCGAAGGAATTCGACGCCCTGTTCACCAAGATCAAAAACACCGGCAATGCGGCCGAGCGCAACAAGCTGCTGGGCGACGCGCAGAAATTTCTGGCCACCGACGCGGCCAACGGGTTCATGTACCAGCCGCAGTTCCCGACCGTTGCCAAGAAGGGCGTCAAGGGCCTGTGGAAAGAAATGCCGATATTCGCCAACGAACTGGCCGCCTTGTCCTGGGGTTGAATCGATAACTTCATGGCTGAGTTGTTTGCCGTAGGCGCGCAGGAGCTGCTGGCCGGCTACCGCAGCCGGGACTTTTCGCCAGTCGAGGTGATGCAGTCGGTATTGGCGCATGCAGAGCGCTGGGAACCGCAGCTCTGCGCCACCTACCTGCTGCGTCCCGAGCAGGCATTGGCCAGCGCCAGGGCCAGCGAGGCGCGCTGGCGCAAAGGTGAGCCCTGTGGTGCCCTCGACGGCGTGCCGGTGACCATCAAGGAAAACATTGCAACGGCGGGGGACCCGATGCCGGCCGGTACCGCAGCCACCCAACTGGCCCCCGCTGCACGCGATGCACCACCGGCAGCCCGCCTGTTGGAGGCCGGTGCCGTGATGTTCAGCAAGACGACCATGCCTGACTACGGCATGTTGTCCTCCGGCTTGTCGAGTTTTCACCATCTTTCCCGCAATCCCTGGGACTTGAGCAAAACCCCGGGTGGTTCGAGTGCGGGCGCGGGTGCGGCAGCGGCAGCCGGTTACGGGCCGCTGCACATCGGCACCGACATCGGTGGCTCGCTCCGTTTGCCAGCAGGCTGGTGCGGTATTTTCAGTCTGAAACCCAGCCTCGGGCGAATCCCGATCGACCCACCCACTACCGGCCGCGCAGCCGGCCCGATGACGCGCACCGTGGCAGATGCAGCGCTGATGATGCAGGTGTTGTCGCTACCCGATGCGCGCGACAGCATGAGCCTGCCCTACCAAACCATTGACTGGCAGGCGTTTGATGTTGGGGTGGAAAAGCTGCGTGGCCTGCGGTTTGGTCTGCTGCTGGACGCGGGTTGTGGTTTGCCGGTCGACCCGGAAATTTCTGCAGCAGTGCAACATGCCGCCGGGTTGCTGGAGCAAGCCGGTGCGGTGGTTCAACCGATGCAAGCCTTTCTCACACCTGCCATGCTCGACGGCCTGGACCACTTCTGGCGCATGCGCTCGCATATGGATCTGGCGGCGCTTCCGGCGCAGGCCAAGGCCAAGGTACTGCCGTATATCCTGCAGTGGGCCGACAGCGCAATGGCAATGACCGCCGCCGAGTTGTTTGTAGCGGCCAGCCAGAGCCATGCCACCCGTGTGGCCAGCGTCAACGCCTGCCGGGCCTTTGACTTTGTGATCTCTCCCACTTCGCCCGTGCCGGCATTCGATGCCGGGCTGCCCTCGCCCACCAACGACCCGCTGCATGGTCTGGAACACATCGCGTTTACGGTGCCGTACAACATGTCGGAACAGCCCGCAGCTTCCATCAACTGCGGCTACACACGCGCGGGCCTGCCTATCGGCCTGCAAATCGCCGGGCAACGTTTTGACGACCTGGGCGTATTGCAGGTGGCCAGGGCGTTTGAGTTGGTTCGCGACGCGCAGCGGCCCTGGCCGCAGCCACCCGGCGCCAGCGCCTTGATATCGCGCTGAACGGCCGCCATGCAGCACGACTGCCTGGGCAATCCGGTCCGCCTGCAGGACGCCGCCAGCCTGGGCGCGGTGAACGACTTCGTGTTGGGTTTTATTGCCTGTGAAGCGCGTGCCGCCAATGTGCTGGCGGCATCCGCCAACGACAGCAGCACCCTGGTTCAAGCGTACTGCGCGGCACTGCACATGTTTGCAGAGTCGCCGCAGGGGCCGGTGAACGCCCGGCCCTTCATCGAACTGGCGCTGCGCAACGCACCTGCAGCAAGCCCGCGCGAGCAGCAGTTTGCTGCGGCGGTTGCGGCCTGGGTGGACGGCGACCTTGCACATGCCATCCGGCTGCACGAACAGCTGGCCCGCGACTATCCGCGCGATCTCACGGCGCTCAAACTGGGCCAGTACCACCTGTTCAACCAGGGCGACGCCGCCGGTTTGTTACGGCTGGCGCTGCAAGCTTTGCCGCATGCCGCCGATGTGCCTTACCTGCATGGCATGCTGGCGTTTGGGTGGGAGCAATGCCACCTGCTGGAGCAGGCGGAAAACGCAGCGCGCAAGGCCATCGGGATGTGCCAAAAGGAGCCGTGGGCACAACACGCGCTGGCCCATGTGATGCTCACCCAGGGGCGACTCGCGGAAGGCCTGCAATTCATGCAGTACAGCAGTGCCACCTGGAGTGGCCTGAACTCGTTCATGCTCACCCACAACTGGTGGCATCTGGCCCTGTTTGCACTCGACCTCGGCCACGACGACCAGGTGCTGCGTATCTACGACGAGCAGGTGTGGGGTGTGGTCAAGGAATATTCGCAGGACCAGATCGGTGCCGTCTCGTTGCTGGCGCGCCTGGAGCTGGCGGGGGTGGATGTGGGTGAGCGCTGGCAGGATGTGGGCAACTACCTGAGCACCCGCGTACATGACCATGTGTTGCCGTTTCTGGACCTGCAGTACCTGTATGGCCTGGCCCGCGCGGGACGGCCGGAGGCAGATGTGTTGATGCGCAGCTTGGAGTCGCGCTGTAGTACCCCGGCAGTATTGGCAGACTCGCGCGCTCACGGAGTCGCCGACGCACCCGAAGCAGCTGCGCGCGGGGCGGCCACCTATGCGGTCTGGCAACGCGTGGCCCTACCCGCCAGCCGTGGCCTGCTGGCCCATGCGAGGGGCGACTACGCGCGTGCGGTGGAAGAGCTCCGCGCGGCGCTTCCAAGGCTGACGGAGATCGGTGGCAGCCACGCGCAACGCGACTTGTTTGAACAAATCCACCTGGACGCCCTGATGCGCAGCGGTCAATGGAGCGCCGCGCAACAGGTGCTGCAACCGCGGCTGCGGGGACAGCCAGAATCGGTACGCCTCAGGCACCAGGCAAGGCGGGTCTATGACGGGCTCGGCCTGCAGGTGGTCCCGGTCTGAACCTGGGCAAGGCCTGGGCGGTTCAACTTGCAACGCGCGGCTGTACCAATGGCGGGCTACGGCGAGGTCTGGCAAACGCACGCGGATGGCCCGAAGCCCGTGGATCATGGCACGTCAGTCAGCGAAGTGCGCTTCAGCAACCCTTACCGCTTTAATCCGCCGTCTCCTCATCCATCTTCACAATCATCACCGGCACGTGGGCTGCGTGCAACACCTCGTTGGAGACTGAGCCGAGCAAGGCGCTGCGCAGCGCGCTGGTGCCGCGTGCGCCCATGACGACCAGGTCGCAGCCGAAGCGCTCGACGATGTCCACAATCGTGTGCGCCGGGTCACCAGTGGCGATCTCCCGTTCGTACACCACCGACGCCGCCATCAACAGGGCTTCGGCCTGCTCCAGCGCGTCGACTCCTGCGGCAATGCTGACCTGCTGCAACACCTCGCCGTCGGGTGCCACCACCATCTCGTACAAGGTGGCGGGCTGCTGCACATTGGCCAGCACCACACTGCCGGTCAGGCCCTTTTGCACCAGAGCAATGGCCACACGCACCGCTTTGAGCGACACCTCCGAGCCATCTACGGGGAGCAATATCTTCATGGTAATTCTCCAGTGTTACCGAGGCGTTTGTCAGGCCGTGTTGCCGACCGGTGGATTTTGCAGCATACGCCGATGTGCCGCAGGTGTCCCGACCCAATTGCGCGGGCCCAACCCAAAGCCCGACAGGCTCCTATTGAGAGTTCCGAAATTCGCGACACCGCTCGGGCTGAGACTTCGTGGTAACGCAATCCCAGCAACTCCTTCTCTACTTCGCTGCGCCACCCGCCCCAGCATCCTCGGCAGCGAGCATGGTGGGTGTGCCGGGGCCGCAAGACCGAGCGCTCACCATGCTCGCAGATCAGGTCGGCGTGGCGCTCGGCGCAGTGAGGTAAAGAAGGAGCCCGCCGGGCGGGTGACACGAACGGAGCTGAGTGCCACGTCGACCAGATCCCGCACAAAAGCTGGCGTGCGGAAAAAGCTGGACTGGAGCCCCGCCAGCTTGCTACGAGAGCGCCTCCATCAATCCACTGTCGTTCAGCGCCTTGATGATCATGCGGTTGAGCAGCCGGTAGCGATGGGCCGGGCCACTGTAGGCCAGCGCCATGGTGCCAGACGCCAGGGCGGGTTTTGCAACCAGCAGCTGGATCTGGCCGCTGTCGATCTCGGTCTTCATCAGAGCCGTCGGCAGCACCGCGACGCCCTGGCCTTCCACAATCAGGCGCGCCATCAATGCCAGGGAGTTGCAGCTGCTCACATGTTCGGGCTGCACATCTGCGGAGTCGAACCAATGCGTCATCGCCATATAAATTGTGGACGGATTCGGCATTGTGAGTACCGGCAGCGCGCGCAAGTCGCGTGGCCGGATGTCGCGGCGCGGCAGCTTTAGCTGGCTGCTGGCCATCCAGCCCAGCACAATACGCCCCACCGGTTCCACCGTGATGGTTTCGTTCACCAGCGGGTCGGTCAGGATGGCCACGTCAAGTTCGCCCGCGTTCAGCTTGCGGCTCAACGCAGAGCCTACGTCCAGTGTCAGCTCCACCTTAAGCTCGGGGTAACTGGCGATAAAACGTGTCAGCAGCCGTGGCAACGCCAGCAAGGCGACCGACTCCACCGCCCCCAGACGCAACAGGCCGCGCAGTGTTTTGCTGCTGCCGCTGTGCTGGGCAATGTCGTCGCTGAGTTTGAGCATGCGTTCGACCGGGTCGACCATGCCGCGACCTCGCGCGGTTAGCGCAGCCCGCTGCCGGTCGCGCTCAAACAGGCGTGCACCCAGAAGATTCTCCAGCTCGGCAATACGCGCCGACACCGTTGGCTGGGTAATGTGGAGATGCCGCGCGGCTGCATGGAAACTGCCCAGGCGGGTTATCCAGTAGAAGGCTTCCAGTTGTGCCAGAGAGGCTCGCATGATAAAAAAATCTTATCACGCGTGGGGAAAATTCCGATTACCACTACAGGTCAGACGGCCGCTACATTGGCCTTGCCCCCACGCAATCCATGCGCAACACAACGCCGATTGACCGGGATCGGCGGTTTAGTTGAACACAGCGGGCGAACGGGATATTGATGCACCAGATCGGGTTTGATGTAGGGGGTACTTTTACCGATCTGGTGGTGGCGGACAGCCGTACCGGCATCCACACCCTCAAGGTGTTGTCCACGCCCGACGACTACAGCCGGGGCATTCTGGACGGTGTGGCGCAGATGGCCGGGGCCGGTGTACTGCGCCCCGGTGTCATCGACCGCATGGTGCATGCCTTTACCGTCGCCACCAACGCCCTGCTGACGCGTACCGGCGCGCGGGTAGGGCTGATCACCACGCTCGGTTTTCGGGATGTGCTGGAGATCGGTCGCCTGCGCATGCCGCAGCTCTACAACATGGACTGGGACAAACCGGTTCCACTGGTGCGGCGCAGTTTGCGCCTGGAAGTGCGCGAGCGCATGTCGGCACTGGGAGAAGTGGTGGTGCCGCTACAGGAAACAGACGTTGCGACGGCGGTGGACGCGCTGCTGCAGGCGGGGGTGGATTCCATCGCGGTGTGCCTGCTGCACTCGTATGCCAATGCCGCCCACGAGCGGCGCGTGGTCGAGCTGGTGCGCGACCGCGCACCGCAGGTCGCAGTGTCGGCCTCGTTCCAGGTGCTGCCCGAGATTCGGGAGTTCGAACGGACCAGCACCACGGTGGTGAACGCCTTCATCAAGCCGGTGGTGGATCACTACCTAGGTGCGCTGGAGCGTGGCCTGAGAGGCGCAGGGGCCAGCGCGCCGCTGATGGTGATGCAGTCGGCCGGTGGCGTCATGAAGGCTGCCACGGCACGCCAGTTGCCCGCCTATTGCATAGAGTCGGGGCCGGCTGCCGGCGCGGTGGGTGCGGCAGCATTGGGCCGCCTGCTGGGCATAAAAAACATAATTGCCTTTGACATGGGTGGCACCACCGCCAAGGCCTGCCTGATCGAGAACGGCGAGCCGCGCCTGACCGACCAGCTCGAAGTGGGCGCGGCGCTGAACGCCGGGCAGCGCCTGCTCAGCGGCGGTGGCTACGTGGTGCGTGCACCGGCTATCGACCTGGCCGAAATCGGCGCGGGCGGCGGTAGCCTGGCCTGGATTGACGCCGGGGGCGCGTTGCGCGTTGGCCCCAAAAGCGCCGGTTCGGTACCCGGCCCGGCATGTTATGGCCGCGGCGGAACAGCACCAGCCGTGACGGATGCCAATGTCGTGATCGGTTTTCTCAACCGCAGCCACCTGCTCGATGGAGCCATGGCGATTGACAGCATCGCAGCGCAGGCGGCCATAGAGACCGCTATTGCCGGCCCGCTGAAGCTTGCGGTGCACGCTGCAGCGTATGGCATCCACGAGGTGGCGAATGCGACCATGCTGCGCGCGGTGCAGGCCGTGACGAGCGAAATTGGTCGGTCGCCTTCGGACTTCACCATGGTAGCTTTTGGCGGAAGCGGGCCGGTGCATGCCGCGTCGCTGGCTTTGCAGGCTGGCATCGCGCATATCGTGGTGCCACCGGCATCGGGCGTGTTCAGCGCTTTCGGGCTGCTTTTTACGCGTATCGAACACCGGCTGGTGCGCACCTGCCGCGTCGATGCCGCGCTGGCCAAAGCGGAGCATCTGAACACGCTGGCGGCAGAGTTGCGCCGCGAAGCCGACGAACTGATGGCCGCAGAAGGCGTGGCTGGGGCCGACAGCGAGACCCACTTTTTGCTCGATATGTGTTACCGCGGCCAGAGCTCTGAGCTGGGCATTGCGGTCCAGCTGCCATTGTCCGGTAGCGCTATCGCGCTTGCCGTGCAGGCCTTCCACCGCGAACACGAACACACCTACGGCTACCACAGCCCGCAGGAGCCAACCCAGATCGTGAACCTGCGCCTGCGCGTGCGGGCGCGAGCCGGTGAGTCGATTGACGTGCGCGCGGACCGGATCACCCCGGCGGTACAGGCAGGCAGCGCCCGCAGCGGTGCTGCAGCAGCCACCCGCAATGTGTACTTCGGCGCGCGTTGGGGCTGGTGCGACACACCGGTGGTGCGGCGCGAAACACTGGTCGCGACCACTGGTCCGCTGATCATCGAAGAATACGACACCACCATCGTGGTGCCGCCGGGCGCGCTGGTGCGCCGCGACGCCACCGGCAGCGTGCACCTCGACCTCACCCCCATCCTGTAGCCGCCATGCCCACCACCCCCACCATCCAGCGCGACCCGATCCGCCTGGAACTTTTGAAGAACGCGTTCGCCGCGATCTCCGATGAAATGGCCGCTACGGTGGTGCGCACGGCGCGCTCTTATGTGATCAAGGAGGCGATGGACTTTTCCACCGGCCTGATCGACGCGCAGGGCAACCTGATATCCCAAGGCCTGTGCCTGCCGATGCACATGGGCTCGTTCCCGCCCACGGTAGAGACCATCATTGCGCGTTTCCAGGGCGACATGTGGGAGGGCGACGTCTACATCACCAACGACCCCTACACCGGCGGCGGCACCCATCTGCCCGACATCTACGTCTTCAAGCCGATTTTTTTTGAGGGTGTGTTGTTGGGATTCTCTGCTGCCATCGGACACCAGACCGACATCGGCGGGCGTGTTGCCGGAGGCAATGCCTGCGACAACACCGAGATCTTCCAGGAGGGCTTGCGCCTGCCGCCGGTGCGGCTGTTCAGCAAGGGTGAGATCAACCAGGACCTGATGGCCATCCTGTGCCTCAACGTGCGCCTGCCCGACAAGGTCAGCGGCGACGTCATGGCTACCGTGGCCGCCTGCACGCGCGGCGAGCGCGCGGTGCAAGGCCTGGCCAGGCGCTACGGCGTAGAAGTCTTGCGTGCCGACATGGGGCACCTGCTGGACTACACCGAAACGATGACACGCGCCGAGTTGTCAGCGCTGGCCGACGGCGAATGGGTGTTCGAAGACTTTCTGGACGACGACGGTTTCAGCGAGGATGCGATCCGTATCCGCTGCCGCATCACCAAAAAAGGCGGTGCGCTGGCGGTCGATTTCAGCGGCAGCTCAGCGCAGGTGCGTGGCTCGATCAACCTGCCGTTTTCGATGACGCAATCGTGCACCTATGCCTGCGTGCGTTGCATCATGGACGCCAGCCTGCCGACCAATAGCGGTTTCATGCGGGTGATCACGGTGAGCGCCGAGCCTGGCACGGTGGTCTTTCCCACCACGCCGGCCCCGGTTGCAGCGCGTGGCCTGACTGCCATGCGTTGCACCGAGGCCGTGTGGGGCGCGTTGGCGCTGATGCTGCCTGACAAGGTGTTTGCGTGCGGCGCGCAGGGCGACTTTGGCGTAACGATTGCAGGCTACGACCAGCATGCAACGCCGTTCGTATTGCTCGAATTTCTCTTCGGCACCTGGGGTGGCCGACCGGACAAGGATACCAACGACGGGCTGTCTTCGCTCGCGGTCAACTATTCCAACTCGCCGATTGAAGTGGTCGAAGGCGAGCAGCCGGTCCGTATCGAACACTACGGCTTTCGCACCGACTCGGGTGGCCCTGGCAAACACCGAGGCGGGGTCGGCATGGTGCGCACCTACCGCCTCACGGGCGTGCCAGACGCAGTGCTGCAGGTACGCAGCGACCGGCAGAAATTCCAACCTTATGGCCTGCGGGGTGGCCACAGCGGCGCGTTTGCGGCCAACTACCTGACTGGCGAGTCGGGTGAACGCAGCAAACTGCCGGGCAAGTTCATGCGCACCTTCCAGCGCGGCGAGTTATACGAAGCGATTCTGGCAGGTGGCGGCGGCTGGGGCGACGCGCTGGAACGCGACCCGCAGCGGGTATTTGAAGACGTGGTCGACGGCAAGGTGAGCGCCGCAGCAGCGGCGACTGAATACGGCGTCGTGATGATTGCGGGCGGCGCGAGCGTAGACGCGGCTGCTACCGCGCTGGCGCGCCGTCGAATAATGGCGCAGCGCACGTCAAACCCGCAACCGGGGCTTGCCAGATGACCGCACGGGTGGCTCCATCCGGGCCCTCGGCGCACGCAAGGCAAGACTGGCCAGACGCGCCGTTTCTGGCGCTCGACCTGGATGCCTTCGAGCGTAATGTCGCGCATCTGGCCGACACCGTCAGCACACGCGGCGGCAAACAGTGGCGACCCCATACCAAAGCACTGCGATCCCCGGAAATAGCGCGGCGGCTGGTCGCTGCCGGAGCGCACGGCGTGACCTGCGCCACGGTCTGGGAAGCGCAGACCATGGTCGATGCGGGTATCCGCGAGGTATTGATCGCCAGCCAGGTGGTAGCACCGTCGGCAGTGCAGCAACTGGCGGCGTTGAACCGCGACGCAAACGTCATCGCAGCCATCGATGCGCCATCCCACATAGCGTTGCTGGACGCCGCTGCCACGGCGGCTGGCGTGGTGATCCCGGTGGTGATCGAAGTCGATATCGGCCTTGAGCGCGCAGGGGTCAAACCGGGCCGTGGCGCTGCGGAGTTGGCGCGTTTGGTGTGTTCTCACCCGCATCTGCGTTTCTGCGGTGTGATGGCTTGGGAGGGCCAGACCACGCGCATCGCGGACGCGGCTGCGAAAGCGGCCGCCATACGCGCCTCTGTGGCTTTGCTCACAGCCGCCGCGCGCCATTGCGTGGAGGCCGGCATGGCGGTGCCCATCGTCAGCTGTGGTGGCACCGGCACCTACCCGGTAACGAGCTATCTGGATGGTGGGACCGAATTGCAGGCTGGCGGCGGCGTGTTTGGCGATCTGCGCTACCGCAGCGAATTCGGCCTGCCGCTGGAGCGGGCCTTGACGCTCTGGGCCACCGTGCTGAGCCGCCCTTCAGTGCGCCGCATCGTGTGCGACGCAGGCTGGAAGTACCACGGCTACCACCCAACTTTGTCGCAGCCCCTGCGTATTGCGGGCACCACTGGGCTGGCATTCTCGGCCGAACACCTGACGCTGGACTGCGATACCGACGTTGCCGGATTTGCGGTCGGTGAGCGTATCGAATTTGCTGTGGGCTACGCCGACTCCACGGTATTTCTGCACCGCGAAATGGTGGCCATGCGCAACGGCACGATAGAGGCTGTGTTGCCCCTGCCGCAACGCCCATGACCCAAGCAGCGTGGCGCAGGAAAAGGATGTTGGCGGTTTATTGTTTGATTAATTGGAGAAGACTATGACTCAGGATTTCGGTAGCAACAAGCGCAATTTCCTAAAAGGTGCCGCCGTCCTCGGCGGTGTCGCCTCGGCCCTGGGGGCCGCGATTACGCCGCG
>JANOCN010000138.1:0-4909 GCA_031412185.1 Betaproteobacteria bacterium
ACCAGCTTTCCGCCGGGCATGAGCTACAGCATCGTCTACGACCCGACCCGGTTCGTGCAGACCTCGATCGAGAAAGTGGTCGTGACGCTGCTCGAGGCGGTGCTGCTGGTGGTGCTGGTGGTGATTGTTTTCCTGCAGAACTGGCGCGCCTCGCTGATCCCGTTGCTGGCGGTGCCGGTGTCGATCGTCGGCACCTTTGCCTTCCTGCTGCTGCTCGGCTACTCCATCAATACGCTGACGCTGTTCGGCCTGGTGCTGGCGATCGGCATCGTGGTGGACGATGCGATCGTGGTGGTCGAAAACGTCGAGCGCAATATCGAGTCCGGCCTGTCACCGCACGACGCCACCGTGAAGGCCATGCGCGAGGTGTCTGGCCCGATCATTGCCATCGCCCTGGTGTTGTGCGCGGTGTTTGTACCGCTGGCGTTTGTGCCTGGCCTGTCAGGCCAGTTCTACAAGCAGTTTGCCGTGACCATCGCGATCAGCACGGTGATTTCAGCCTTCAACTCACTCACGCTCTCGCCTGCCCTCAGTGCCATTCTGCTGCGCGCGCACGATGCGCCGAAAGACAGGCTTACGCGCGGCATGGACGCTGTGTTCGGCGGCTTTTTCCGCTGGTTCAACGGCTGGTTCGGCAGGCGCAGCGCAGGCTATGGCCGCAGCGTCACCGGCATTGTGCGGCGCAAGTCGGCGGCGATGCTGGTCTATGTGGTTTTGCTTGGGCTCACAGCATTTGTATTCACGCGGGTGCCCGCCGGTTTCGTGCCGTCGCCCGACAAACAATATCTGATCGGCATTGCCCAGCTGCCCGCCGGTGCATCGCTGGACCGCACCGAGGCGGTAGTGCGCGAGATGAGCAGCATCGCGCTGAAGGTGCCAGGTATCGTCGATTCAGTGGCTTTTCCGGGGCTGTCTATTGCGGGCTTTGCGGCGGCACCCAACGAAGGCATTATTTTCTTCGGTCTGAAATCGTTCGATGAACGCACTACGCCAGAACTCAGCAAGGACGCGATCCTGGGCCGGGTCAATGGCGCGATCCAGCAGATCCAGGGCGCGCGCATGTTTGTCGTGCCGCCGCCAGGGGTGGACGGTGTGGGCAGCGCGGGCGGCTTCAAGCTGCAGGTGCAGGACCGGGGCGGCCTGGGTGAACAGGCGCTGTACGGCGCAGTGTGGGGCACGCTGGGCCCGATCTACGGTAACCCGAACTCGGCCATCGGCACGCCGTTTTCCACCTACGACATCAACGTGCCGCAGCTCTACGCCAACGTAGACCGCACACGGGCCAAACAGATGGGGGTGAACCTGGCTGACATTTACGACACCATGCAGGTCAATCTCGGGTCGCTGTATGTCAACGACTTCACCAAATTCGGCAAAACCTACCAGGTGATCGTGCAGGCGGATGCGCCGTTTCGCAGCGATGCCCAGGCCATCACCAACCTGAAGACGCGTAATGCGGCCGGCGACATGGTGCCGCTGGGCGCCCTGATGACGGTGGAGCCGACTTTCGGTCCGACCCGGGTGACACGTTACAACGGTTTCCCGTCGGCCGACATAAACGGTGCGCCGAAGTTCGGTTTTTCCTCGAGCGAGGCTGAGGGCGAAATCGAGACCTTGCTGCAACGCCTGCCGCGTGGCATCAGCTACGAATGGACCGAGTTGTCGTACCAGGACCGGCTGACGCGCAGCATCACGCTGCCTGGCACGCAGGTCCAGGTGCCGATTCTGGCGGCCGTGCTGGCACTGTCGGTGCTGCTGGTGATACTTGTGCTGGCAGCGCAGTACGAGAGCTGGAGCCTGCCGATGGTGATTGTGATGATCGTTCCGATGGGTATCCTGTCGGCCCTGTTCGGCGTCTGGATGTCGAGCTTTCCGCCTTTCATGCAACCCGGCGACCTGAATATCTTTACCCAGGTGGCGCTGGTGGTGCTGGTGGGACTGGCCTGCAAGAACGCGATCCTGATCGTCGAGTTCGCCAAAGACCTGGAAGAACACGGCGAGGCCTTGCTGGACGCCATCATCCATGCCTGCCGTATGCGGCTGCGCCCGATCCTGATGACGTCGATCGCCTTCTGTGCCGGTGTGGTGCCTTTGATCCTGGGCAGCGGTGCCGGTAGTGAAATGCGCCGTGCCATGGGTATTGCCGTGTTCTCCGGCATGGTCGGCGTAACGCTTTTTGGCATCTTCCTGACCCCGGTTTTTTATGTGCTGCTGCGCAGCCGGCGGGCGCGCCGCACGGCGCAGGGAGCGAGCCATGTTTGAGTTTTTCCCAGCCAGGTACGCTGTGATCAAGCCGCTGGTGTTGGTGCTGGCAGCGAGCGTGCTGGCGGGTTGCGCGGTGGTCGGCCCCAACTACCAGCGCCCTGCCCCCGCGCTGGACGCAGGCTTCGTCAACGCCGGTACGGGTAGCACCAACAGCCAGCCGGTAGCGCCAGATATCGCGCAGTTCTGGCGCGGCTTCAACGACCCGCAATTGGACACCTTGATCGAACGGGCGCTGGCCAGCAATGGCGACGTGCGCGTAGCCCAGGCGCGGCTGCAGGAAGCGCGCGCCAACCTTACCGGGGCGGATGCACTGGCAGAGCCCGGTGTGGGATTCAGCGGCGACGCGACCCGTGCAGTGCGGCCGATCACCCAGCAGCCTGGCACGACACGCGGCGCGCGTACCGGGAGCACGTTCGACACCAGTTTCATCGCCAATTGGGAGCTGGACCTGTTCGGGCGCCTGCGCCGTGGCAGCGAAGCCTCCAGTGCCCTGGTGGATGCAGGCATGGCCGGCATTGGCGCCGCGCAAACTTCGGTGGCGGCCGAGGTGGCGCGCAACTATCTGGAGTTGCGTGGCCTGCAACAGCGGCTGGCAGTGACGCAGGCATCTTTGCTGAATCAACGCGAGTCCAGGCGCATCACCCAGGCACGCGTCGATGTAGGCCGGGGCACCCAGCTTGACCTGGCGCGGGCGAACACCCTGGTAGCCACTACCGAAGCCGCGCTGCCGTTGCTGCAAAGTGGCATTGAGCGCAGCGTGTTTGCGCTGGCCACATTGGCGGCCCAGTCTCCGCGCGATTTGCTGGGCCGACTGTCGAGCGCTACACCGTTGCCGGGACTTCCGGTGACGGATTTGTCGGCCCTGCCGCTGGGCACCCCCGCGCAATGGCTGATGCGCCGGCCCGACCTGATTGCGGCAGAGCGCGAGCTTGCTGCGGCGACCGCGCAAATTGGTGTCGCCACCGCCGACCTGTTCCCGCGGCTGTCACTCACCGGCCTGCTGGGCTTGAACGCCGCCGTGCTGGGCAACCTGGCCAGGGCCGAGTCGCTGCGTTATTCGCTCGGTGCAGGTTTGAGCTGGACGCCTTTCGACGCGGGTGGCATCCGCGCGCGCATCGCCGCCAGCGAGGCCCGCGCACAGGCCAGCCTGGCCCGCTATGACCAGGCGGTGGCCAGCGCGCTGGAAGAAACCGAAGGCGCACTCAGCCGCTACACCCGCAGCGCCGAGCGCGCCACGCGGCTGGCACTGGCGGTGTCCAGCGCACAAGAGGCATCCCAGCTGGCAGGCCTGCGCTTCAATGCCGGTGTGAGCGATTTTGGCGTGGTGCTGGACGCCGAACGCGAGGTACTGTCTGCGCGCGACCAGCTGGTGCAAGCGGAGGTGGCGACAGCGACTGCGCTTGTCGCCGTGTACCGGGCGCTCGGTGGAGGGTGGACGGCGGCCATGCCATCGGTTGCGGCGAACAAATCCACGCCGTAGCGGCGGGATGGACGGCACCTGGTCAGCACCCGGCAGCGCGGTGCGTCATACCTGGTAATCGACCACACGGCGCTCGTTTTGCGCCTCGACCACAAACGGGACAATAGCCTGGTGTTCGGGATGCGCCTGGTAGGCGTTCAGCGCCTCCTGGCTGGAGAACTCGGAGTACAGCACGATGTCGCTGCTGTGGGCCGTGGCAGCAAGGTCAATGCCCAGCTCAATGGTCAACAAACCCGGAATCCTGCCGCGCAGGCCTTCGAGTTTCTCTTTGATGAGGCGGGCATTCTCCCGCTTGGTATTGCCATGGGCTGAATCCTTGAGACGCCAGAAGACGATGTGTTTGATCATGTTGCTCCTTGGGTTGACACGCTGGTCTGGTTTGCCTTCACGCTGTCTTGGCCCTCACCGCCCGCACACCACCGCGTAGCCTTTTCGCGCGACCAACGGTGTCCGGGGCAACCAGCGCCTGCAGTTGTTCGGGTTCATGAAATGGATATACCGTCTGCTGTTCGATTTCCGCCAGCCGCTCGTCAATCTTGCGCAGGAAGGCAAAAGCGATCTGGCGCTCGCGTTCGGGTATGTCGCGCAGCGTTGCGGCATGGACACGCAGGCTCAGCTGGTTGCAATCGCGCGCCAGCTCAATGCCCGCAGGCGTCAAGGTAAGAATCACCGAGCGGTTGTCCTGGCGGGAACGTCTGCGCCGGATCAGGCGCCTTTTATGCAGGGCCAACAACTGGCTGGAAATCGTTGACTGGGGTAACACCATCAGGTCGACCAGTTCCCCGGTACGCAACTCCTCCCGCTCCAGCATGAGCACCAAAATACGCGCTGAAAAATGGTTCAGCCCATGTTCCAGAAAATGCCGGTTGCCAACCATGGCGATGCGCGCGCTGACCCGATGCACCAGAAAAGTAACACGCTGCGCCATCTCCGGTGCTGCGGCGTCTGCGTTCACGTCAACCAGCGGCGTGGCGGCAACTGCTCGCGCGCCGGGAGCTACCGACTTGCGGGGTGTTTTTGCGGCAATCTTCCGGGTTGTCATGGTGCCAATGCATGTGATTGCCGCGAGAGTCGTCTCATGGCGTGCCCGCAACCCGCTCCATGAACGCCGCCAGGTTCTTGTGAAAGTGCTGCACCGCAGGCTCGTTGCGACCATAAATAAAA
>JANOCN010000139.1:0-1662 GCA_031412185.1 Betaproteobacteria bacterium
TGTTTCCGTACCCGGGCGGCTATGGGGGTACCAAGGCCAGTGATGGCCTGGTCAATGGAACGCCGCCGCAGTCGATGGCCAACTTCATGTCGCTCGAGATGTCGGAGCACCGCTTTCCGATCCGCTTCGACTACTTCCGCCTGCGCGAGAACTCGGGCGGCGCCGGCTGGCACCGCGGCGGCTGTGGCACCGAATACGGCTTCACCGCCTGGGCCGACTGCAATGTGTCGGCGCTGGGTGACCGGGTCGACCATGCACCGTTCGGCATTGTCGGCGGCGGACCCGGCGCGCCCAACAAGGTCGAATTCCACACCGATGGGAAAACCTGGATTCCCGAGCTGCGCAGCAAGCAGGACTCGGTCTTGTTCTCGGCCGGCGATTCGATCCAGGCGTCTTCGCCCGGCGGCGGCGGCTACGGCAATGCGCTGACACGTGACATTTCTGCGGTGGAGCGCGACCTGAACCGCGGTTACATCAGCCGCGAGGGAGCCGAAAAAGACTACGGCGTCGTGGTGGCCGAAGCCTCCACGCTGGCGGCCGGCCACGCGTTGTACCGGCTCGACCCGGTGGCCAGCGCCGAACGCCGCAAGTCGATCCAGTCGCAGGCTGTGCCCGCCTAAAACCAAGCCGTCACAAAACTGAGAAGGACAAATAAGAGATGCATGACGCTACTGGAAGCTGGGAGTTGCCGGAAGACCTGCGGATGCTTCGGGACACGATCCGCCGGTTCATGGCGGAAGAAGTCAAACCGGTAGAGGACAAGCTGCCGCACGACGCTTATACGCTGGAAGCGGACCCCCTCAGGGCGCTGCAGAAGAAAGCACGCGACATTGGCCTCTGGTGCCTGGAAACGCCCTCCGAACACGGCGGTCCCGGCCTGAGCCTGCTGGGCCAGTGCGTGGCCGCCGAGGAGACCGCCAAGTGCCGCATGGGGGCCTATATTGCCGGGTGCGGCGCCTTTGGCTTTGATCCACCCAACGTGATCTGGAAAGGCACAAAACACCAGCAACGCTTCGCCCGTGCGGATGTGGAGGCCGGTACCAAGGCTTTCGTGGCGATCAGTGAACCAAGCGGTGGATCCGATCCGGCCCGTTCCATCCAGTCCCGCGCCGAGCGCAAGAGCGACCGCTACGTTATCAACGGCACCAAGATCTGGATTTCCGGGGCCGGCATGGCCAAGTGGGGCATTGTGTTCGCCCGCGTGGGCGAGAGCAAGAGTCGTGAAGGCATCACCAGCTTCGTCGTCGACAAGAGCCGCCCTGGTATCAGTCTGTCGAAGATTCCGGTGATACGTTCTTATGCGCCGTACGAGGTGCATTTCAACGATTACGAGGTTCCCATCGAAGATCTTCTGGGTGAGGAAGGCAAGGGGTTCAAGTTCGCCGAGGAATGGCTGATTCACGCACGTCCGCCGTACGCTGCCGCCACAATCGGCATCGCTCAGGCCGCGCTCGACTTGGCGATCGAATGGGCATCGCAGCGCAAGACCTTCGGTACCCTGCTCTCCGAAAAGCAGGCCATCCAATGGATGATCGCAGACTCCGAGGTGGAATTGCGCGCGGCGCGCCTGCTGGTGTACCAGGCGGCATGGAATGCCGACATGGGCCGTGACATCAAGGTCGACGCCTCGGTCTGCAAGGTTTACGGTACCGAGGTGGCAGG
>JANOCN010000140.1:0-4215 GCA_031412185.1 Betaproteobacteria bacterium
GACCACCGCATCGGACGAGCCACCCAGCGCGTTGCGCAAGGCGCGGTACTGCAGCGCAATCTCGGGCAACACACTCAGACGCCCATTCTCGATCACGGTGCGCAGGAAGTTCTTTGCGGGCTCTGGCAGTTCGGTCTTGACTACATCACTGATCAGATCGAACACTTGGGTCGTGCCTACCTTCGGGCTGTCGGCAAACTGGAGCAACTGCGTATTCGATGCAATCGCTGCGAGTTGGTCCAGCCAAGCCGCAGTGCCGCCCGCATCCGCCTGGACGGATTTGAACAAGGCTTCGGCGTAAGGGCGCGCAATGGTGGCGAGTTCGGCCATGGCGCTCTTACAGCTCGGTCTTCAGGCGCGACAACAAGTCGGCATGTACGCCAGCGTTGACTTCCTTGCGCAGTATCTGCTCGGCACCCTTGACAGCCAATGCAGCCACCTGTTCACGCAGGGTTTCGCGGGCTTTGACGGTCTGCTGCTCGGCTTCCACACGGGCGGCGGCAACGATCTTGTTGCCTTCTTCCGTTGCACGGGTCTTGGCTTCTTCGATCAGTGCCTGGGCGCGGCGCTCGGCATCGGCCAGGCGCACAGCGGTCTCGTTGCGCGACTTGGTCAGCTCCTGTTCGACGCGCTGGTTGGCCGCCGACAACTCCGACTTTGCCTTGTCGGCTGCGGCCAGGCCTTCTGCAATTTTCTTGGCGCGCTCATCCAGCGCGCTGGCAATCGGCGGCCAAACAAACTTCATCGTGAACCCGACAAGAATCAGGAACACGATCATCTGGACAATTAAGGTTCCGGTGATGCTCACTTTTTCATCCTCAGTCAGTTAAAGACGGCGCGTACTGGCCATATAGCCTGGTCCACCCCGCCAAATCCCGGCTGGCCCACGCGGCATGGTCGCTGCGTGCGCCGTTCGGGTACTTACTTAGGCAGGTTGGCGATCTGGGCCAGGAACGGGTTGGCGGTGGCAAACCACAACGCAATACCGGTTCCGATAATGAACGCCGCGTCAATCAGGCCAGCCAGCAAGAACATTTTGGTCTGCAGTTCGCCCATCAGTTCAGGCTGACGTGCGGCTGCTTCCAGGTATTTGCTGCCCATGATGCCAATGCCGATACAGGCGCCAACGGCACCCAGACCAATGATAAGACCGGCGGCCAGGGCAACAAAACTAATAACTTCCATGGTGACTCCTTAGGGAACTAGGGTTTAAAGAAAAAAGGGAAAACGAGAACAAAACTCTGCGAAAAGCTCAATGATGGTCGTGGGCCTGCCCGAGGTACACCAGCGCCAGCATCATGAAAACGAAAGCTTGCAGCGTGATGATCAGAATGTGAAAGATGGCCCAGGCCGTGCCCGCCACGATGTGTCCGATGGTCAGGCCAATGCCGGTGGCAGACAGCGACCACGCACCGCCCATCAAGGCGATAAGCAGGAAGATCAGCTCGCCGGCATACATGTTGCCGAACAAGCGCATGCCGTGCGATACGGTCTTGGCAATGAACTCGATGATCTGCATGCCAAAGTTAAACGGGTACAGCGCCCAGTGGTTGCCGAATGGCGCGGTGAACAGCTCATGGATCCAGCCGCCCAGGCCCTTGATCTTGACGTTGTAATACAGACAGATCAGCAGCACCGCAACCGACATGCCCATGGTGATGGAAAGATCGGCAGTAGGCACCACACGCAGGTAAGCATGGTGCGGGTCGCCACCCGCAGCCCCATAGATTTTTTCCCAGATCAGCGGAAACAGGTCGACCGGGAACAGGTCCATCGCATTGAGCAGGAAAATCCAGACAAAGATGACCAGCGCCAGCGGGGCGACGAATTTGCGGCTTTCGGCGTTGTGGATGATGCCTTTGGCTTGGGTATCGACCATTTCGACCAGCATTTCGACGGCCGCCTGGAACCGCCCGGGAACACCAGAGGTGGCCTTGCGTGCCGCCAGCCACAGCAGCCAGCAGCCCAATACGCCCAGCAGAATGGAGAAGAACAGCGAGTCGAAATTGAATACCGAAAAATCTACCACGGCCTTTGGCTTTGCGGTCTGCAAATGCGTCAGGTGGTGAATGATGTATTCGCCAGCGGTTGGTCCGTTTTCAGCAGCCATCGTTTACTCGCATCTCGTCTCTAAATAAGGGGCTTGCGTTTGGGCACAAACAGCAAAGCAAGCCAATACACCTTCATCGTCACTACCAGCCCCGCCAACATAGCCAGCCAGCTCAGGTTTGCAACCATCCGCGGGGCCAGGGCAATCAACGCCACCGACACGCCAATCTTGACAAATTCCCAGACAAAAAATGCAGCCACCGCAGTGCCCGCATTCAACGATGAAAACCGCCCGGTAATTCCGCGCGCAAAAAGAGCAGCCGGGATGATAACGGCCAAAGCGCCGTAGCCTGCCGACCAAGCGACGTTTTGTCGGCCCGTCACACCCCAGGCGATCAGCGACACCAAGACTCCCGCCAACACCTGCCCGGCGACCACCCGCCAGGGCGACACCGAAGGCTGGCTCAACCGCAACTGCTTGGCCTGCGCGGCGCTAAGCGGTCTGAAAGCGGGTTCACTGGCGTCGTCGTACAGGGCTGGAGCAATCATGGACATTCAAAACCGCACATGGCAGTTACGTGTTGCAGCGTTGCAAAGCCCTTGATTATATGTATTGGAATCGGAGCCCAGAATTCGTCATCGGCTACCTCCCAGGTAACGGGCCCATGCGGTCGGATGGCGGGGCCACGGCTGCTCGGCGCGTGGCAGGCAATCCGATGCGCAGATAATCGGCCGCTATGACCAGCGCACTTCCCGATACCCCGTGTTATCTAAATGGGCAGTTCGTGCCCCTGCGCGATGCGCAGGTCAGTGTCATGGACCGGGGATTCATATTCGGCGACGGCCTGTACGAGGTGGTGCCGGTGTATGCAGGCCAGGTTTTTCGGTTTGCGCAACACATGGCGCGGCTCGAGCGCAGCCTGACCGAGATGCGAATTGCTAACCCGCACACGCGCGAGCAGTGGCACGACCTTGCCATGCAGCTCGTTGCGCATGGCGCTGCGGCGGCCGGTGTGGCGGCACAGAACCTTGATCAGATGGTTTATATCCAGATAACCCGTGGGGTGGCCATGCGCGACCATGTGATGCCCAGCAACATCACGCCTACCGTTTTTGCGATGGTCAACCGCATGCGCACCCCGGACGTGGCCCAACGCACGGCGGGTGTCGCCTGTGTGACCGCGAACGACTTCCGCTGGGAAAAAGCCCACATCAAGTCCACCAGCCTGCTCGGTGCAGTATTTGCCCGGCAGATCAGTTTTGACGCTGGTGCCGTGGAGACCGTGATGTTCCGCAATGGTTTCCTGAGCGAAGCCGCCGCCAGCAATGTATGGGTGGTCAAGGACGGGCGGGTGATGGGTCCGCCCAAAGACAACCTGGTGCTCGAAGGTATCCGGTATGGGCTGATCGAAGAATGCTGCCGCGCGCTGGGGCTGGAGTTTGCGCTGCAGCGAATCAGCCGCGAAGAAGTGTGGGCTGCCGACGAACTGTTGCTGTCCAGTGCCACCAAGGAGGTGCTGGCCATCACCACTCTCGACGGCCAGCCAGTAGGCCACCCATCCCACCGTGGTCAGCCTGGACCCGTCTGCGCCCGGCTGCATGCAGCCTACCAGGACGCAAAATTGACCATGGCTGGCTAGTGCCTGCTCTGAGGCCCTGGACCCGCGACCCGGCCAATACCGCAGGCTTCAGCACATGACTTCGGCACCTGAATCCCTGATCGTCTACCCGTCGCAGTTCCCGATCAAAGTGATGGGCACGCGCGTTGACGGTTTCGTGCAAGCAGTGACGGCGATTGCCCACGCGTTTGACCCGGCATTCGACGCCACCACGGTGGAATTGCGCGAAAGCAAAGGGGGCAAGTACCTGGGCGTAACCATCACCATTACTGCCACCAGCCGCGAACAACTAGACGAGTTGTACCGCACCTTGTCGACCCACCCGATGGTGAAAGTTGTCTTGTAGGTCGGCGTGTCTATCGATCTGCACGTGTTGGGACGGGTGGACTACCTGCCCGCTTATGAGGCCATGCAGCGCTTTACGGCGGCTCGCACCGATGACACCCCGGACCAGTTATGGCTGTGCGAACATCCCGCCACTTTTACCCAGGGGCTGGCTGGCAAGCCAGAGCACCTGTTGAACCCCGGGGCGATTCGGGTCATCGCA
>JANOCN010000141.1:0-3018 GCA_031412185.1 Betaproteobacteria bacterium
GGTCTACGGTTTCACGAAGCAGAATGCGTGTCAGCGCTTTGCCGTCCTCTGCCTGAAATACCTCGAAACCCTCCTGGGTAAGGTAGCGGCGCAGAAGATCGCGGATGCGCCCATCGTCGTCCACCACCAATATCTTGTCGCTTCGGCCGGGTGTTTGTGTTGCCATAAGGCTCCCTGTAATTTGTAACAGGCCCGATTCTGCAGGTTTCGAGACGCCCACCAGCCCAGAAGCGCGGTGGGAATGACACAATGTTACAAAACTCGCAACGGTGCCACATTTACGCGCGCTCGCGAGTGCACCGAGTCCGCACAGCACGCGTTATTCTTCCACCATGCCAGGAAACTTGATACTTGTCGGCTTGTTGTCATGCTGCTTTGCTGCGGTGGCACAACCCACGCGCCAGGGCGGACTGGCTGCCGAACAGCAGATGGAGAGAGAGCAGCGCCGCGCCGAACTGCGCACGGTGCTCAAGCCCGTGCGGCCTGGCGACGCCATTGCGGGAGCTACTGTGCTCCCGGTGCCTGGCAAACATCTGTCGCCGCGTGAACACGCCGAGATGCGCGAACAATTGCGCCAGCAAGTCGAAAGTTCAAGGCCCCGGCAGTGATCAAAGTATTGAAGTTTGTTGGGCGCTGTGTGTTGGCCATGGTTTCGGTGCAAGCTCTGGCCCAGCACGGCATGTTGCCGGCCCCGCAAAATGTGGTGCAGTTGGCCGCCAGTGCGTCGATTGAAGTACAGCAGGATTTGCTCACGCTCAACTTGAGCACTACCCGTGAGGGTGCCGATGCAGGTGCCGTGCAGACGCAGCTGCGTCTGGCGCTGGACACCGCACTCACAGAAGCCAAAAAATCGGCGCTGCCCGGGCAACTCGATGTGCGGACCGGCAATTTCAGCCTGTACCCGCGTTATGGCCGTGATGGCAAGATCACGGCCTGGCAAGGGTCCACCGAGCTCGTGCTGGAAGGGCGCGATTTCACGCGCATCAGCACCACTGCAGGAAGGATCCAGACTTTGACCATGGGCGGGGTTAATTTTGGTCTGAGTCGCGATCTGCGCACCAAGGTCGAAGGGGACGCGCAAGGGTTGGCGATTGAGCGTTTCAAGGCCAAAGCGAGCGAGGTCGCCAAGGGTTTCGGATTTGCTGGATACACGCTGCGCGAGGTCTCGGTAAATGCCAACGATCAGGGTTTTCCCGGGCCGCGCCCGCGCATGTTGGCCATGGAAGCCAAGGCAGCGAGTGCCGAAGCATCGGTTCCGCTGGAAGCTGGCAAGAGTAGCGTTGTCGTGACAGTTTCTGGTGCCATTCAGCTGAAATGAGCCCGCAGGCCAGGAGCCTGTCGGGCTTCCAGGAATCAGCTGGAGCAGCTCTGGCGCTGCCGCAGGTCTCTGATCGCCTTGGCTGCCTGCTGCACCAGGGCCGGCCCTTTGTAGATCAGTCCGGTGTAGATTTGCACCAGATCAGCACCAGCGGCGATTTTGCTGAGCGCATCTTCCGCGCTCAGAATGCCGCCCACGCCGATGATTGGGAATTTCTTGCCCAGCGTCTTGCGTAGCTGACGGATTACCCGGTTGCTGGCCTCCAGAACCGGGGCGCCCGACAGGCCACCGGCTTCCGTCGCGTGCCGCAGTCCCAGCACAGCATCGCGTTGCACCGTGGTATTGGTTGCCACAACACCGTCCATCGCGTTGCGCCGCAGCGCACTGGCGATGTCATCGATCTGCCCGGCATCCAGATCGGGCGCGATTTTGACGAACAATGGCACCTTTCGGCCGTGCTGACGCTGCAACTGCCGACGCCGTTGCGTCAGCGCGCCGAGCAGGGCGTCGAGTGCTGCAGAGTCCTGTAGTTCGCGCAGGTTGCGGGTGTTCGGGCTGGAGATGTTCACCGTCACATAGTCGGCATGCGGGTACACGCCGTCCAGCCCACGCAGGTAATCGTCGGCAGCCTGGGCTATCGGTGTGTCGGCATTTTTGCCGATGTTTAATCCCAGGATGCGACCCTTGCTGCGAAATGATGCCCGTCGCACGTTTGCAACGAACACATCCAGACCGTCGTTGTTGAACCCCAGCCGGTTGATCAGGGCGTTTGCCGCTGGCAAGCGGAACATGCGCGGTTTGGGGTTGCCGCTTTGCGCCTTGGGTGTGACCGTGCCGACTTCGACAAAACCGAATCCCATCGCTCCCAGCGCGTCGATGCAGCGCGCATTCTTGTCCAGCCCGGCCGCCAGACCCACGCGGTTGGGAAATGTCAAACCAGCCAGCTTGATGGGGTCGCTGACCAACGTGCTTCCATAGGCCCACTCCAGCGGTGTGCCCTGCGTACTGGACAGCGCATGCAGGGTGAGCTCATGGGCAGTTTCAGCGTCCAGGCCAAACAAAAAGGGGCGTGCAAGTGCGTAGGGGACAAGCGGCATTGGATAATTGAAGGTGCTGGTTGCGCCACCATTTTCCCCCAACGGCACGACCTGATTTCCTGGATTCCGGACTTGCCCAATGTATTCTCAAGATGAACTCAAGACGCTGGTCGGACAGGCCGCACTGCAATACGTCGTGCCCGGAGAAATAGTGGGCGTGGGGACAGGATCAACTGTCAACAAGTTCATCGACGCTCTGGCCGCTATCCGGCAAAATATCCGGGGTGCAGTTTCCAGTTCGCACGCAAGCAGCGAGCGACTGCGCGCTGTCGGCATCAAGGTGTTCGACAGCAACGATGTGGGGCAGTTGTCGGTCTACGTGGATGGAGCCGACGAGATTGACCCAAACGGCTACATGCTAAAGGGGGGCGGTGCCGCGCTGACACGCGAGAAAATCGTGGCGGCACAGTCGCGGCGGATCATTTGTATCGCCGACGAGTCCAAACTGGTGCAAACGTTGGGCCGGTTCGCACTGCCGGTGGAGGTGATTCCCATGGCCGCCCAGCACATCGTGCGCCGCTTCGCTGCCGTGGGCGGGCACGCCAGCCTGCGCTTGCAAGACGGCGCTGCGCTGGTCACCGAGAACGGCCAGCACATTCTGGA
>JANOCN010000142.1:0-3981 GCA_031412185.1 Betaproteobacteria bacterium
GCGTTCGAACTGGTCGCCGGTGCGGCCGTCGAACAGCTGCGCCTGCGTCCGCGTCGGCGTCAAGGCCTTGGCCTTGGCAATATCGTCCGGGTAGGCCAGTTGCAGCATCGCCATGATCTCGGCCTCCGACGCACCGTCAAACACCGGCGTCGCAAACGGCACGCCGGTCGACAGATTGCCCGCCATCTCAAGTACCTCAGTATCAGACAGTTTGGCCAGGTCTTCGGACCGACCGGACTTGTTGTACACGGTATCGAGCAAGCTACGGACTTCAGCCACTTTGGACTCAGCTTGCAGCATGTCACCGATACGCTGGCCCAGACCCTTGGCGGCCCAGCCCAGATGGACTTCAAGCACCTGCCCAACGTTCATGCGCGAAGGCACGCCCAGCGGATTCAGGACGATATCGCACGGCGTGCCATCGGCCATATAAGGCATGTCCTCAACCGGAACGATCTTGGACACGACGCCCTTGTTGCCGTGGCGGCCGGCCATCTTGTCACCCGGTTGCAGGCGGCGCTTGACGGCAAGGTAAACCTTGACCATCTTGAGCACGCCCGCTGGCAATTCGTCGCCCTGCGTCAACTTCTTGCGCTTTTCTTCAAAAGACAGGTCAAAACTATGACGCGTCTGCTCCATCGAGTTTTTGATGCTCTCTAACTGCGAAGCCACATCATCATCGGCCGGACGGATGTCAAACCAGTGGTACTTCTCGACATCCACCAAGTAGGCCTTGTCGATCTTGGTACCTTTGACCAGCTTTTTCGGTCCGCCATTGGCAACCTTGCCCGTCAGGAGCTTTTCGATACGGTCGAATGCATCGGCTTCAACAATACGCAACTGGTCATTCAAGTCAAGACGGAAACGCTTCAGCTCGTCATCAATGATCTGCTGGGCGCGCTTGTCGCGCACGATGCCTTCACGGGTGAAGACCTGCACGTCAATCACGGTACCTTGCGAGCCCTGGCTCACGCGCAGTGAAGTGTCTTTCACATCGCTGGCTTTTTCGCCAAAGATGGCGCGCAACAGTTTTTCTTCCGGCGTCAGCGTGGTTTCGCCTTTTGGCGTGACCTTGCCGACCAGCGTGTCGCCAGGCTGGACTTCGGCACCGACATAAATAATGCCGGATTCGTCAAGGCGATTGAGTTGCTGTTCTGACAGGTTAGGAATATCACGTGTGATTTCTTCCGAACCCAGCTTGGTATCACGAGCCATCACAACGAGTTCTTCGATATGAATGGAGGTATAGCGGTCTTCGGCCACCACACGCTCACTGATCAAAATCGAATCTTCGAAGTTGTAGCCATTCCAAGGCATGAAGGCGATCAACATGTTCTGGCCAATGGCGATTTCGCCCAGGTCAGTCGATGCACCGTCGGCAATCACATCACCCTTGGCCAGCTTGTCGCCAATCTTGACGATAGGACGCTGGTGGATGTTGGTGTTCTGGTTGGAACGCTGGTACTTGATCAGGTTGTAGATGTCCACGCCGACTTCGCCGGCCAGGGCTTCTGCATCATTGACCCGAACCACGATGCGGGTGGCGTCAACATAGTCCACGATACCGCCACGGTTGGCCGTCACAACTGTGCCGGAGTCAACTGCAGCAACGCGTTCAATACCGGTGCCAACCAATGGCTTCTCCGGACGCAGCACAGGCACAGCCTGGCGCGACATGTTGGCGCCCATCAGTGCGCGGTTTGCATCGTCGTGCTCAAGAAATGGCACCAGCGATGCAGCCACTGAGACGATCTGCGCTGGCGACACGTCCATGTACTGGACACGTTCGGCGCCAACCAGCACCGACTCACCGTTTTCACGGGCTGATACCAGGTCGCCGGTCAGCTTGCCGGCATCGTCCAGCGCCGCATTGGCCTGGGCGATGACGTACTTGCCTTCTTCAATAGCTGACAAATAATCGATCTGCGTCGTGATCTTGCTGTCCACCACGCGGCGATACGGCGTTTCGATGAACCCGTATTCGTTGAGACGGGCATACAGGGCCAGCGAGTTGATCAGGCCAATGTTCGGACCTTCAGGCGTTTCAATTGGGCAGACGCGGCCGTAATGGGTCACGTGCACGTCGCGCACTTCAAAGCCAGCTCGTTCGCGGGTCAAGCCGCCAGGGCCAAGGGCCGAAACACGGCGCTTGTGGGTGATCTCGGCCAGCGGATTGGTCTGGTCCATGAACTGAGACAACTGCGACGCACCGAAGAACTCTTTCAACGCGGCCGAAATCGGCTTGCTGTTGATCAGGTCATGCGGCATCAGCGGCTCTTGCTCGGCCTGGCCCAAACGCTCTTTGACAGCCTTTTCGATACGTGCCAGGCCGGTGCGGTACTGGTTTTCAGCGAGTTCGCCGACACAACGCACACGGCGATTGCCGAGGTGATCAATGTCATCGACTTCGCCGTTGCCGTTGCGCAGGTCAACCAGGATCTTGACGACAGCGAGGATGTCCTCGTTGGTCATGACCATGGGCCCGGTTGACGCATCGCGGCCCACGCGGGCGTTGAACTTCATGCGGCCTACACGTGACAGGTCGTAGGTGTCAGGGTTGTAGAACAGGCGCTGGAACAAAGCCTGAACCGCATCTTCTGTTGGCGGCTCGCCGGGACGCATCATGCGGTAAATGGCAACGCGCGCCGCGAATTCGTCAGCGGTTTCATCAGACCGCAGGGTCTGTGAAATATACGAACCCTGATCGAGTTCGTTGGTGTAGAGCACCTGCAAATCCTGCACGCCCGCAACACGCAGCTTTTTCAGCAGCGCTTCTGTCAGTTCGTCATTGGCCTTGGCGATAATTTCACCAGTCTCGGCATCGACGATGTTCTTGGCGACCACGCGTCCGACGAGAAAGTCTTCAGGCACGCTGATGCTGTTGGTGCCGCTTTGCTCCAGTTCGCGTGTGTGGCGAACCGTGATGCGCTTGTCCTTGGCGATCACGACCTTGCCAGCCTTGTCGGTGATGTCGAAACGGGCTACTTCACCGCGCATGCGCTCGGCGACGAATTCCATTTGGGCACCACTGTCCATCAGGCGGAAATTGTCGAACACAAAGAAGTTCGCCAGGATGGATTCATGGTTCAGGCCGATGGCCTTGAGCAAAATCGTGACTGGCATCTTGCGGCGGCGGTCTACCCGGAAGTACAGGATGTCTTTCGGGTCGAACTCAAAGTCGAGCCATGAACCGCGGTAGGGGATGATCCGTGCCGAGAAAAGCAGCTTGCCCGAGCTGTGGGTCTTGCCCTTGTCGTGCTCGAAAAACACGCCAGGCGAGCGGTGCAGCTGCGAGACGATCACGCGTTCGGTTCCGTTGATGATGAACGAGCCCTTGCCGGTCATCAGAGGCACTTCGCCCATGTAGACCTCCTGCTCCATCACTTCCTTGACGACCTTGTTCTGCGAGGTCGAGGACTCACGGTCATAAATGATCAGTTGCACCTTGGCGCGCACGGCGGAGGCGAAGGTCAGGCCGCGGGTCTGGCACTCACGCACGTCGAAGGCGGGTTTGGCCAGGTTGTACTCGAGGTACTTCATCTCCACAAAACCATTGTGCGAGACGATCGGGAAGGCGGCATCGAAAGCCGCTTGCAGCCCTTCGATGGTGCGCTTTTGTGGCGCAACGTGGGCCTGCAGGAACGCGGTGTACGCGTCTTTCTGCAACTGCAGCAGGTAGGGGATTTCGACGACGCGGTCGCGATTGCCGAAACTCTTTCGGATGCGCTTGCGTTCGGTGTAACTGTAGGTCGATGCTTGGGCCATGCGAGCTCCGGGGCTGGAATCTTCAGCGACTTGGGGCGGGCGCACACGGGCACCCTGCTTGGCGGCTGGCCACTACCAGCCGATGGCGGACAGCGATGCGTTGCACATCGCCCGAACCAAGGAGTCTTCTGCAGTCGGGGTCAGAAGACACTCGAAAGTCGTCTTTTTTAGACTTTCCGTAGACCTTCCGGTCTCCGGGAAGCCGGCAAAAAGCCG
>JANOCN010000143.1:0-8470 GCA_031412185.1 Betaproteobacteria bacterium
TCGCGCTGACCCGTGCCAAGCACCTGGATATCACCCGTCGGCAATCGTTCGGCGATCAGCGCAGACACTTTTTCGGAGCCTGGGTGGGCAGGGTCGAATTGCCAGAAGAAAATTTCCGGGTCAACCGCCGTCCAGGCGGTCGCGACGCGCCAACGCGGGAAACGCCTTGATCCAGATCGCAGCTATCAGCAAGGTTCCGATGCCGCCCAGCACCACCGACCCCACCGGGCCGAGTACTGCGGCGGTCGCACCCGACTCGAACTCGCCAAGCTGGTTGCTGGCGCCAATGAACACCGAGTTGACAGCACTCACACGGCCACGCATAGCGTCGGGTGTTTCCAGTTGAACCAAAGTCTGGCGCACCACCACACTGACCGTGTCGGCACCACCCGAGACCGCCAGTGCTGCCAGTGACAGGAGGAAACTGGTGGACAGACCGAACACCAGCATACACACGCCAAACAGCGCCACGGCAAGCAACAGGGTGCGGCCGACCTTGCGTCGCAGCGGCCAGCGCGTCAACACGGCCGACATCAACAGCGCCCCCAAGGCCGGCGCACCCCGCAACAGGCCCAGGCCCCAAGGCCCGACCAGCAGTATGTCTTTTGCGAACATCGGCAACAATGCCGTGGCACCGCCCAGCAACACTGCAAACAGATCCAGCGATACGGCCCCCAGAACTACCTTGCGCTGCCACACAAATGCCACGCCGGCCAATGCAGTACGCAGCGTCACCGGCTCGGTGTGGTGCGCTACATGTCGGTACGCCAGACGCAGCACCAACACACAGGCGACAACAAATGCCAGAACACAGGCCGCATACACCGCACTGGCCCCGGCTACAAACAGCAGCCCGCCCAGCGCTGGCCCGGTGATGATCGCTGCCTGGGTACCAGCCGAACTGAAGGCCAGGCCACGCGCCAACAGGCCCGGAGGTAACAACATGGGCGTGAGTGCCTGGTGGGCCGGCATCTGGAACGCCCGCGTCACGCCCAGCGCCACCGACACCCACAGCAGCAAATCGCGCGACACCCACGCATCCGGTGCCCCCGCACCCTGCGTGGCTGCCACCAGCACACCCCCCACCAGCGCCTGCACCACCATACACGCGGCAATGATGTGGCCCCGGTGGGCACGGTCTGCCACGTGTCCCGCAACCAGCGTAAACAGCAGTGCAGGCGTAAACTGGTACAAGCCCACCAGGCCCAAATCCCAGGCACTGCCGGTCAGGTCGTACATCTGCCAGCCAAGCGCCACCATCAACATCTGGTTACCCATGGTGCCAAAGAATCGCGCCATCCAAAGACGCATGAAGTCACGCTGCCGGGTGAGCTCTCCGAAGCTGTTGTTGGGCATTCGCGTCGAGCATAACAGCCGGATTCTTGGGCACTGCCTTGCGTCGCTCCACCACCGGGCATCACCACAGAACGTGCAACCGCCCCGCCACCAGCCGGAACCCGCGTTGCGCCATCACCCGGGCTTCGGTCTCGTCGTGTGTAACCAGCACCGTGGCGATACCAGCTACAGAAATGCGCTGGGAGAACTCATCGCGCAGGTTCGCCCGCAGCTCCGCGTCCAGCGCAGAAAACGGTTCGTCGAGCAGTAGCAACCGGGGCGCGGTGATCAGGGCGCGGGCCAGCGCCACGCGTTGTTGCTCTCCGCCCGACAGCTTCCAGACACGCGCGCTGGCATGGGCCACCAGCCCGAATATGGACAACATTTGCAGGGCGTTGCCGCGTGCGACAGCTCTAGATTGCCCCTGTTCCACCAGGCCAAAGGCGACGTTGTCGAGTACATGCAGATGCGGAAAAAGCGCGAAGTCCTGAAACATCAGGGCAAACCGGCGCCGTTCGGGTGGCACAGCTGCCAGGTCAACCCCATCAAAAGATATCCGTCCGGCATCGGGTGCTTCGAGCCCGGCGATCATCTTCAGCAATGTGCTCTTGCCGCTACCTGACGGGCCAAGCACTGCAACGGTCTGGCCCGGCGCAACTGCCAGGTCCAAGCCGTCGGCCAGCAACCAGCGCCCGCCGCTGGGGTCGTCAAACACCTTGCGGATACCGCAGAGTTCAAGCACGGGCCAACTCCTTCGACCGCAACTCGGCGCGACGTCCAGCGACGCGCACCGGGCTTTCGATCAACAGGAAGGTCAGCAAGGCGAGCCCCATCAACAGCGCTGCCAGCACCCAGGCCGCATCGCGGTTGGCGGCTCCAGGGCGGCCCAGGCGCTCATACACCAGTGTGGTGAGAGTGGCCCACTCGGGCCGTGACAGGAAAAGGGTGACGGCAAACTCGCCCAAAGCCGTCGCGGCTGCGAAGGCCATGCCGCGGCGTAGTGCAGGCGCCACCAAGGGCAACGTCACGCGCCAAAAGCAGCGCCACGGGCTGGCGCCGAGCGAGCGCGCGGCCTGCAGTACATGTTGCGGCAGGCTGTCGAGCGCGGCACCCAGCGACTTGGCCACGAACGGGTAGGCGAGCAAGGCGTAGGCCGACACCAACAACACCATGCTCGCGCTCCATTGCGGATACATCAGCAACAGACCAAACGCTACCGTCACCGGTGATATTACGAAAGGCAGAAAGGCTGACGCTCGCAACCACACCGAGTGGCGAGCCGCAAGTGCGTGTGTGGTGCCCAGCAGCGTGGCCAACAACACGGCCGCAAAAGTGAAACGCACGGTGTTCCAAAGCGCGTGCACTACATCGCCATCCAGCAAAAGACCCCACGCGCCCAGCCCGGCACCGGCGGCGCGCGCCAGGATGGCCAGCAGCGGCGCGGCGCAAAAGAACACCAGGACCAGCAAGGCGGCTACGACACCCAACCACTGGCAGGGACCGACAGGGCGCTTGCGTGTAACCGCGTCCGCACGCACCGGGGAGGCCAGGCGCTGTTCCATCGCGGCGTAGGCCAGCGCAACCAGGCCGGTCAACAGCATCATGCCCAGTGCCAGCGCGCCGGCCTGCGCCAGCTTCAGCTCGTGGGCGACCAGCGTGTAAATCTCCACTTCCACCGTTGCAAACCTTTGCCCGCCCAGGATCAGCGCCAGACCAAAACCGGAGAAGCAATACAGAAACACCAGGCACAAGCTGGAGGCCAGCCACGGCAATATGGCTGGCCACTCCACCCGCCAGAAAACGCGCCAGGGCGTGGCTCCCAGGCTGCGCGCGGCAGCCATACGGGAATGGCTCACCTGTTCCAGAGCATCGACACCGGCGCGCACGACCAGACACAGGTTGAAGAACAGGTTGCCATACAGCAGCAGCCAGGGTGTGTCCTGAAAATCCAGACCCAACCAGCTGCTGAACACGCCACGCGGCCCCCAAAGGGCCAGCACACCGAGCGCAGCCACCAGGGTCGGCACCACGAACGGCAACATCAACAGGCGCAGCACCAACGTGCGACCGGCGAACTCGTAACGTGCCAGCACCCAGGCCACGGGCAAACCCCACAACAATGCGGCACCACAGGTCAGCGCTGCCTGCAGCAGCGACCAGATCACACGCCAGCGCAGGTAGTCGTCTTGCACCATCGACGCGAAGACGGTGGCGCTGGCGCCTCCCGCCGCCTCGGCTGCCAGACGCAGCAAAGGTGCCACCATCACCAGCGCCAGGAATAGCAGCGGTAGTGCGGCCAGCGCCAGCCAACGCAGAGCTTGTTGACGCTGCATGGGCCGAATGGTCGTCCTGCGACTGGCTACGCCGCTCGGTGGTCTACTTCAGCACCACCTTGGTCCAGCGATCCACCCACGCACTGCCGTTGCTGGCGATAGTCTCGGGGCTCGGGTTGTCGAAAGCTGCGGGCTCGACCGCGTGGCGCAGTACCTCGGGCCTGGGGGTACGCGGCTCGGCGGCATACATCCACATGGTGGTCTGCAGCGCCTCCTGCACGGCGGCAGAACGCATGAACTCCACAAAACGCTGTGCCGCCTCGCGTTGCTGCCCGCCCTTGACCAGTGCCACACCCTCTACCTGACGGAATACGCCGCCCTTGAAAAACAGATTGGCGGTAGGCGACTCTGTGAGCTTCTCCTTGCTGTAGAAAACTTCGGCGGCGGGGCTGCTGGCATAACTCACCACGAGCGGGCGGCTGCCGCCATTGCGGCTGAATTCCGCGTTATAGGCTTCACTCCAGCCCTTGGCTACCTTGAGGCCGTTGGCGCGCATGCGGCCCCACCAGTCAAAGGCGGCCTCTTCGCCCAAACCCACGATAGTGGCCAACATGAAGGCATATCCAGGACTCGAGGTAGCCGGGTTCTGCACCACCAGCAGGTTGCGGTAGACCGGCAGTGCCAGATCCTCCAGCGACTTGGGCAACGGCACAGCATTTTTGGCAAACCAGGCCTTGTCGTAGTTCAGGTTCACAAAGCCGTAGTCCACCGGCACCAACACTCCGCTCATCGGCACAACCGCTGCGCGTTGGCTTGCCGCGCCGCTGTAGGCGTCCAGCACATTGGCACCCTGCGCCTTGACCACCAGCCCATTGTCCAGGCCGTACACCACATCGGCGACCGGTTGGGCACGCGTGAGGATCAACTTGTTGAGCATCTCGCCCGCGTCACCGCCCTTGATGACGCTGAGCTTTACACCCGCGTCAGCCTCGAATTGCGCCAACAGAGGTTTCGGCAGCGAAAACGAGCTGTGCACCATGACGCGCAATTCCTGCGCCGGCGCCGGCTGCGAAAAACTCAGAAGCGGCACGACCAGGACAGTCACCGCAAAAAAAGAAAAGGCCCGTCGTTTCATGATGTCCATCCTTTCATTGCGCCAGCTTCAGGACACATGAAAAGACGGGACGCCAGATGATCGAGAGGCCCATCTCATCACGCTCCCTACGCTGGCATTACCCAGATCAGGTGAGTGGGGTATTTCTCAGTCGTGCTGAATTTGCATTCAGCCCGACACCCCCGGTGATGGCTGGATTGTAGCGCCGGCTTTTGTCCCGGCTTTTGTCCCGGCTGTCGTCAGGGCAAGTCGGCTACCCTGAGCGCGCGCAAGGTGCCGTTCTCGTGCAGCACCAGCGCAGTCGCGCTACCGCTATTGTCGCGTTCGAATTGCAACTCGGCGGGCGAATTCTCATAGCTGAATCGGTCTGGCGTGCCTGGCACGGAGAAGACCGGGACACGCGGAAAATTGCCACCCTTGACCAGCATCTGCCCACCCTCTACCCGCACGTCGAACTCGATTGGCGGGCGCAGCAGACGTGTGGCAAGGTACCGACCCGCATAGGCCCGGGAGAGCTCGGGCGTAAGCAGCGGCTGGGACGGCACCGGGTCGGAGGTTCGTTGTGCGTTCGTCACATTGCCGCCCTGCTCCAGCCGCAGCGAGACGACACCGTTGTTCTGCCGCAGGAATGTTATCTGTGCGCCGCCCGCCGGGCGCGTGAACGTGTCGCTGCCCACCGGGATATAAGCCCTGAACCCGTTGCGGGTAGACCGGACGTACAGCTTGCCGTCGTGCACCGCACAAATAAACGCCTGCTCCGGGCTGGCGCGGTAGACACCGGCGTAGTCGCGCAGCTTTTCCGGTCCAAGCGGAACTTCCTGGCTGTTTACAGGGTAGCGGCTGGCAGACACTTCCAATGCCATCGGCCACATCGGCGCCTGTACATTGCTCACCAGCACGGCCATCACCTCGCCGGTGTCCGCCGACAAACTCAGCAGCGCCTGGAAACCACCGGTCTGACCGTCATGGCTATAGGTGCGTCGGTCGGGTGGCCCGCTGACAAAAATTGCATACGCGATCTCGCCGCCCCGGTACATGCCCAGCGGAGTAACCAGACGTTCCGCCGCAGCTCCAGCGGGCCTTGTCGTCCCGCCAGAATGGCGCGCCCAAACAACACCAGATCCGACACCGTCGAACGCAAGGCACCCGCTCCCGCAAAGGCCTCCATGTCCCACGCTGGTGCGGGCAGCTTGCCATCAAGAGCCGCCGCAAAACGCGCTGTTTTGTCGCCCATGTGTTGCACCGTATCGGCCATGCCCAACGGCACCGTGATGTTGTCGCGCACCAGTTCACTCCAGGGCTTTCCATAGCGCTCTGACAACAACTCCCCGATGACCGCCATGCCATAGTTGCTGTACAAGGCCGGACACGGGCCTTGGCGCGTCAATTTCTGGCTCGCCAGCGCAGCCCACAACGCGCTTCGGCTGGCGCTGCGAATTTGCGCCACGATGGCGGGGCCTTGGCGCAGCTCCCCGAACTGTCGTGGCAGGCAAGAACTGTGGGTCACCAACTGCCGCAGCGTGATAGCGGCCACCTCGCCAGACGAGAACACTACCTTGCCTTTCAGCAGTTGACCCAGGTTGTCGTCCAGGCTCAACTCGCCCTTCTCCACAGCCTGCGCCAGCAACACGCCGGTAAATACCTTGCTGATGGAGCCAATCTCGAACAGTGCCAAGAGCTCGGCGGGAGGCAGTTCGACTGGAGCAGCAGCATCCGGTGCACGCCGCAGTGTCGCGACGCTGAGCCGGCCATCGCGCCACACGGCGACACTGGCGGAACCGGGCTCCGGCCCCAACGCCGCACGGGCCAATGCTGCGGGTTCGCTGCGTATGCTGAGCAACTGCGCATGGACGCCAACTGCCAGCGCCAGGCCCAGCAACGCAGCGATCGCACCACGTATCACGCCGACGCGCCCAGCAACTGTGCGAAGCGTTGCAGGTCCACATTACCGCCGCTCACGATCACACCCACGCGTTTGCCTTGCACCGGCACACCTGCGTGGCACAACGCAGCCAGGCTGAGGCAACCGGTGGGCTCCACCACCATCTTCATGCGCTCGGCATAAAAACGCATGGCTTCGACCAGTTGCGCGTCGGTCGCGGTCAACACGTCGTGCACATCACGGCGGATGATGGCAAAGGTGATGTCGCCCACTGCCTGCGTCTGCGCACCATCCGCTATGGTTTTTGGGGTGGCGATACGCACGATGACACCGGTGCGAAACGACTGCTGGCCGTCGTTACCCGCCTCCGGCTCGACCCCGATCACCTTGCACTGCGGCGACAGTGCGCGCGCCGCAAGCGCACAGCCACTGACCAAACCGCCGCCGCCCATACACACGAACAGGAAGTCGAGTTCGCCCACCTCGTCGAACAACTCCTTGGCCGCCGTACCTTGCCCAGCTATCACGTCCGCATGGTCGAACGGCGGGATCAGCGTCATGCCGCGTTGCGCTGCGACTTCCTTGGTCAAGACCTCTCGGTCCTGCTTGAAGCGGTCGAAAAGAATCACCTCGCCGCCATAACCGCGCGTGGCGTCGATCTTGGCTTGCGGCGCGTCGGCCGGCATCAGGATCACCGCCGGAATGCCCAGCAACTGCGCCGAGAGCGCAATCGCCTGCGCGTGGTTGCCGCTGGAGAAAGCAATCACCCCAGCCTTGCGCTGGGCCGTGTCAAACCGCGCCAGAGCATTGAAGGCCCCGCGAAACTTGAACGCCCCCATACGCTGGAAGTTCTCGCATTTGAAAAATACCTGTGCCCCCAGACGTTTGTCCATGGTGCTGGAGCGCAGGACGGGGGTACGGTGGGCGTGGCCTTCAATCCGCTCGGCGGCGGCGGCGACATCGGCAAAAGTGGGTAGTGTGGTCATACGGGCGTGTTTGGATCATCGGGTGGCAGCCGCAATGCGTGCACCGGGGAAAGTCTGCCAGCCTGCCCCTCAATATACTGCCTTGTGATCGCGCTGCTGAAAACCTTCTCCTGGCAGGAACTGCTGCACCACCCGTGGCGCAATGCGGCGGCGGTGCTGGCGGTGATGCTGGGGGTGGCGCTGGCGTTTTCGGTGTCGCTCATCAACGCGTCGGCCCTGTCCGAGTTTTCACAGGCGGTGCGTTCTGTGAATGGCCAGCCCGACCTGGAGATACGGGCCACACAGGGCACATTTGACGAAGCGCTGTATGCGCGTGTGGCCACCGACGCCCGGGTCGAAGTAGCGTCACCGGTGCTGGAATTCAGCACGTATGCATTGGACGCTGCAGGCAAGCGCCTGGCGCTGCGGGTAGTGGGTGTGGACGCGCTGGTGGTTGCACGCGTAGCACCCGCCCTGATGCCTTTGCCTGCAGAAGGCGCAGACCGGTTTTCGATGTTTGCGCCCGACGCAATGTTTCTGAACGCTGCGGCGGCTGACGTACTGGCGCGCGACCCGGCAACGGCCACGACAGTGCAGCTGCAAAGTGGCATGGACCTGCGCACAGTGCGCCCGGCCGGGCGCGTGGCGGCGGGTGGCCCTGCACTGGCCGTGATGGACATCGGGGCGGTGCAGGAGCTGTTTGGCAAGGTCGGCGTGTTGTCGCGTATCGACATACGCCTGCGAGCCGGTGCCGACCAGCAGGCACTGATTGCAGCGCTGCGGGCCGACCCCGCGTGGAGTGCCACTATGTCGGTGGCCCAACCAGGCGATGCAGCCCAGCGCATCAGCAACTTGTCGCGTGCCTACCGGGTCAACCTGACGGTGCTGGCGCTGGTGGCGC
>JANOCN010000144.1:0-5206 GCA_031412185.1 Betaproteobacteria bacterium
CGCCGCCAGCGGCAAGTGCCAGCGCAGGCCCGCATCCACTGCCCAGCCGCGTAGCTGCTGGGTCGATACGCCACTCACCACGCTCTGTGAGGCCAACCCTTGAGGCGCAAGCGCGCTGTACGCCAACGTACGCTCACGACCCGACAGGCGCGCCAGATCAAACCAGTAACCGATGGATTCTGCCGGGCGCAACTCTACGTCCCCGCGCAGGCTGGCGCCGATCCAGGTCAGCCTGGCGTCGGACGCATCTTGTGCCAGCACGGGTACAGTCTGCCCCACGATTTCAGTGGCCGAACGGTCATCATGGCGCAATGCAAAAAACTCAATGGATTGATCGGTATGCCACTTCCAGCTGGCGTTTGCCAACCAGCGCCGCACACCTGCTTGCCCGCTATCGATTCCCCGCTGGTCGCTCCGGGTGCGACCCAGCTCGCGTGCTGCGGCAAATGAAAACCCGAATGCGTCGCCTTCGTGGGACAGCCGCAACGCGTCCAGTTCCTGATCCCACCACCAGCGGCGCTCTTCTTCAAACTTGATGCGGCCAAGCTGGACATCCAGTCCGGTTCCAGCAATATCACGCCCGTGCAACCACATCTCCCCGCGCTCTGCATATTGCTTCCAGCGGCTGCGTAAACCGGGCGGCTGCGACTGCCGTTCATTGGCAAGACGCCATTGTGCAAACAACGACACCGAATCGCTCAGGCTGTAGAACCCCTCCATTTCGAGACCCCACGCTGCCAGCTTTTCGCGCTGCCTGCCGCCGCTGCCCGGCAGCGGCTGCGTGGTGCGCGCCAGATCCAGGCCCAACTCGCCCGACACGGTAAGCGGCCGACCTGCAATCTCGGTCTGCCATGGATCGCCTGGCCGCCGCCGGTCCAGGCGCCGGGTCAGTTGGTCGCGAAAGGCCTCGCCAGCCGGTGCCACGGCGCTGGCGTCGTCTGCGGGGTTGTCTGAGTTCGCCCGTGCCAGCACCGGCAGCGATAACCAGCCAATCAGGCACCAGGCCAGTGCGCTGTTGCGGACAACCATGTTTTTAGCAAGCATTAAGCGCTGTTCCTCATTACGGGCCATCCTACCGGGGCGTGCCTGCGCGAGCGTGTCAAGAACCTATGCGTTGCGCATTTCTGCGCGCATCACCACCGCCAGACCCAGCAGCACCAGGGCCAGCCCCGCAAAAGCCGCAGCGGGTGGGCGCTCGCCGACTACCGCGATCGCGAGACAAAATGCGGTCAACGGCTCCATCAGACACAACGACACCGCTGTACTGCCCGAAATGCGCTGCAGTGCGTGGGTGAACAGCAGGTAGGCGATGCCTGTGGCACCTACACCCAGGTACAGCAGCACGCCCCAACCTTGCAGGTTGCTGCTGGGCCAGCCTGATGCAGCGAAGGCCAGGGGCACGGCGATGACGGCGGCACACGCGAAGACACTCAGCGTGACCATCGACGCTGGCGTTTGTGCAACCAGCCTTTTGCTGACGAGGGCATAGACCGCATACGACAACCCCGCCGTCAGGCACAGTCCAACACCCAGGATCGATATTTGCAGCTGTTGTGCACTGCCCAGCACCATCAGGCAGCCACCGGCCACAGCCAGCAGGGTACCGAGCCACCACGACGCCGATGGCGAACGCCGGGTCAAGGCGATCTGTAGCAAGCCTGCAAAAATCGGCCCACTGCCCAATGCAATGGCGGTGCCAATGGCCACACTGCTGGCCTTGACACCGGCAAAAAAGGTCAGGTTGTAGGCCGCCATGCTGGCCCCGCCCAGCACCACCCAGTGCCACGGCGCTGCCGCCAGCTTCCCGCGCAGCGCCGCGCCACGCTGCTCCCACGCTGCATAGGCAAAAAAGAAAATGCCGGAGAACAGCAGCCGAAGTGCGCCCACCCAGTGCGCGGGCAACCCTGCAGGCACCAGCGTCTGCGCAGTCCCGGTGGTGCCCCACAACATGGCTGCCAGCAGCACCATGGCAAACCCGGCGGTGGCTCGGTTCTTCATGCCGGAAACCGGCTGGCGCAGGTTGCAAGGTAGACCATAATCAAATCCTTCCGATTGTCCATATCTGCCGCCCGCGGCCTCAAAGACCAGCAATGCCAGCAGCCAGCGCCCCTTCTTCGACTGCCGCAGACAAGGCACGGGCCGAGGCGTTCGCCATGCCGCTGGACCAGATTGACGTCACCAAACCGCGCCTGTTCCAGGACGACACTATCGGTTATTACTTCGAGCGCCTGCGCCGTGACGACCCGGTGCACCACCACAGCAACGCGTTTTATGGCCCGTACTGGTCGGTCACCAAATACAAGGACATCATGCAGGTGGATACCAGCCACGGCACCTATTCGTCCGACTGGTCGAAGGGCGGCATCAGTATTTTTGACGCTCCGATGGAGAACCGGTTGCAGATGTTTATCGCCATGGACCAGCCTAAACACGACGAGCAACGCAAAAGCGTGAGCCCGATCGTGGCACCCGGCAACCTGGCGTCGATGGAGGCCACCATACGCGCGCGCACCGCCAAGGTATTGGACGGGTTGCCGCGTAATGAGACCTTCAACTGGGTAGACCGTGTGTCGATCGAGCTCACCACCCAGATGCTGGCCACGCTATTCGACTTTCCACTGGAAGACCGCAAACTGCTGGCGCGCTGGTCCGACATTTCCACCGCACCCAGTGGCCCCGGCAAGATAGTGGAGTCCGAGGAGGCGCGCTGGGCCGAGCTGGGCCAATGCCTGGCCTATTTCACCCGGCTCTGGAACGAGCGGGTCAACGCACCGCCAAAAAACGACCTGATCTCGATGCTGGCGCATTCACCAGCTACGCGCGAAATGTCGCCGCGCGAATTCATGGGCAATCTGGTTCTGCTGATCGTGGGCGGCAACGACACCACGCGCAACTCGATGACGGGCGGTTTGTACGCGCTGCACCAGCACCCGGCAGAGTTAGCCAAGCTGCGCGCCAACCCGGCGCTGATCGAGAGTATGGTCCCCGAGATGGTGCGCTGGCAGACACCGCTGGCGTATATGCGCCGAACTGCCCTGGTAGACGTGGACCTGGGTGGCAAACAGATCAAAAAGGGCGACAAAGTGGTGATGTGGTACCTGTCGGGCAACCGTGACGAAGACGCCATAGATCAGCCGAACCAATTCATCATCGACCGCGCCCGGCCGCGCCAGCACCTGGCATTCGGTTTTGGCATCCACCGCTGCGTGGGCAACCGTCTGGCTGAAATGCAGCTGAAGATATTGTGGGAGGAAATCCTGAAGCGTTTTCCGGTGATCGAGGTGGTGGGCGAACCCCAACGCGTCCTCTCCAACTTCGTGCGCGGTTTCACAGAATTGCAGGTGCGTCTGACATGACAGGAACAACCGCTCAGTCAGGTCGCAGCACAGCGTACCGTATGTTTGTTGCGCTGGTTTGTTTTTGCCTCTGCGGCATTGCCGGCACCGGGTCCGTGGCGCTGGCGCAGGCAACCAACACCCCATCGGCTGTACCCACCGCCACTGCGGATGCAGTCCGTTTTGGGGCGGTCTGGCGTATCCGGGGCGACGTTACTGCCACTTCAGGAGACAGCGGCCGAACCCGCAAGCTGCAAGAAGGCGATGCGGTGTTTGTGGGCGAACGTGTGCGGGCAGAGACGACCGCCGAAGCCGTCCTGAAAACAGACGACGCCGGTTTGCTGGCCGTGCGGCCGGGTGCCAGCTTCATCGCCGAACGTTTTTCCGCCGAAGGCAAACCGGAAGATGCCCTGACCTTGCGTGTGGTGTCCGGGGCGCTGCGTTTGATCACCGGCTGGATCGGGCGCACCAACCGCGCGCAGTACCGGGTTGTCACTCCTTCTGCCACCATCGGGATTCGCGGTACCGACCATGAGCCTTATGTCATGACGGCAGAGCTGGCAGCGACGCTGGCGCAGCCGGCCGGTACTTACAACAAGGTGAACAGCGGCGGTACGACGCTGGAGGTCGGCAACAACCGGCTCGAAATCGATGCCGGGCGCGCGGGGTTTGTGCGGGCGGCGGGCAGCACCACTACGCGCGCCTTGATGACACTGGTACTGCCGGTGCTGCTGGATCGTGTACCCGCGTTTTATGTACCGGGAGAATTTGACGCTGAACTCGACCAGCTCGCGGCGCTGGCCAACGAGAACGCGTTACGCCAGCTGGAAGAGCGGCGCAGAGCGGTGCCGCAGACGTCGGCTGCGCCGGTACCAGTGGCACCGGCCGTTGCCGCCCCGTCTGCAGCTGCCGTGGCATCAAGCACACCAGCCATGCCGAGCACGGCAGCGGCGTCAACCGGGCGCCCGGCAACTGGTGCCACCTGTGGGGCGCAGGAAATAGCCCGAAGCTGGCTGGCCCAACTCGACGCAGCTATCAACCGGCGCAATGCAGCGGCGATCGGACGGCTGTTCGCGGCAACCACAGTGGTCCAGGCAACGGTACGCGACACCAGCGGTGCCCGGACCACCATCGATCTAGGGCGCGACGAATTTGTACAAAGCACGGTGGCAGCGCTGCGTCGCCTGACGGACTACCGGCAGCGCCGACCGGCAATCGAAGGCCGGCCCGCGCAAGCCGACACCTGCAACCGCATCGCGGTCAGGTCACTGGTCATCGAACAGGGTAAACAAAACGGGCAAGCCTACCGCTTCGAGTCGGTTGAGGAATACCTGCTGGAACGGCAAAGCGGCCGCTGGCTGGCCGTCCAGGCCACCACAACCCAGCAGTAGAGACCGGTACTGAGCCGTTTTTTCTGCAAGAATCGGGACGATGAGAAACGGTTTGCCTCCATGACTACGGTCGTCTTTGCCGATCTCGTCGGCAGCACCAGTATGTTCGAGCGTTTGGGCGACGAGACCGCATCGCGGTTTGTGACGCAGCTCATCAGCGTATTGAGCCGGATTTTCGAGCAACACCGTGGCCGCGTGGTCAAGCTGCTGGGTGACGGCCTGTTTGTGGTGTTTCCCCAGGAGGCCGACGCACTGACGGCCTGCATCAGCATCCAGAAACGTTTGTTGGAGCGCCCGGTACACCCGGGCGGTAGTGGGTCGCCGGTGCAGATGCAAATGGGCATCGACTCGGGCGACGTGGTCGAAATCGACGGCGACTGTTTCGGCGACACGGTCAACTCCGCCGCACGACTGGCCGACCTGGCGGGTGCAGCGCAAATCCTCACCACACAAAACGTATGGCTGGCATTGCTACCGTCG
>JANOCN010000145.1:0-6705 GCA_031412185.1 Betaproteobacteria bacterium
TGGCCAGCAGAATCAGGGCGCCGCCCAAATACATTCCGGTGCCCACCGGCTCGTCCAGAAACACCACCGCCCACAACACACCGAAGCCGGTGATCATGAAGGTCGAGCTCAAGCCTGCCAGCGGCGTCACATGGCGCATCAGGCGCGCATACAGCCACCAGGCCAGACCCGAAGTGAAAACACCCATCACCGCTGCGGCACCGAGGGCAGGCGCAGTAAAGTGGGCCTGTGGCAAATCGTAGAGCGCGCCGGGCAGCAGCATGATGAAGGCCAATGCATGCATGCTGGCGGTGATGGCAAGGGGCTCGATGTGGTTGGTGGCGCGTTTGAGAAATGGTGTCGAACCCCCGGACAATGCAGACCCGAGGGTTGCCGTCAAAACTGCGATCACCAGTGTTGGCGTGGCCTGCACCGGCCCGAGCCGCACCACAAACGCCGCACCGACGAATCCCAGTACACATCCCACCACTTTGGGAATGGTCAAAGTTTCGACCTTCATCCAGGCGGACGCGAGTGCACCAAACAGCACCGAGGTCACATACAGCAGCGCAGCGTAACCGGCCGGCATCTGCAACGATGCCCAGGCAAACAGCACATGCGGCCCGGCTACGGCGAGAAAACCCAGCAGCGCCAGTTCGCGCCAGTGCTCCAGTGGCCAGCGCTGCCGCAGCGCAGCCATCAGGCCAGCCAGCGCCAGCGCTGCAAAGCCCATGCGCAGGGCAGCCAGCAGGTTGGGGCCCAGAACCGGTGCGGCGACCCGCGTCAGCATAAACGAGGAGCCCCACAAGGCGGACAACGCAACGAGTTGCAGAAAATGGCGAAACTTCACTGCCGACGATTGTGGCGCATCGCTGCTGCCCGCCTGGTCACCGCGCGGCCAACGCGACGCACCGCGACTCAGGCGAAAATGGCCGATTGAATCAACTACCAGGAACCGCGCACCTATGGGCAGCAGCAACGCATTCATTCTGGCTGGTGTCATGGGTTGGCCAGTGGCGCACTCGCGTTCGCCCGCAATCCACAACCACTGGGTGCAGCACTACGGGTTGCATGGCAGTTACGTGTTGCTGCCGGTGAACCCGGTCCATCTGCCAGACGCAATGCGTGGCCTGCGCGCCCTGGGTTTTGCGGGCTGCAACGTGACAATTCCACACAAGGTGGCGGCGATGCAACTGGTAGACCGGGTCGACGCTACAGCGCGCAAGATGGGTGCGATCAACACCATCGTGGTGGAAAAAGACGGTTCGCTCAGCGGAACAAACAACGACGGTCGCGGCTACCTGCAAAGTCTGCTGGACGCACAACCCGACTGGCGCGCCGATGCGGGGCCGGCCACGGTGCTGGGTGCGGGCGGTGGTGCCCGCGCAGTGGTGGTGAGCCTGGCCGAAAGCGGCGCGAAAGATATCCGCATTTGCAACCGTTCGTTCGACAAGGCGCAGGCACTTGCGGAAGAATTAGGCGCTCCAGTGCGGGCCGTGCCATGGGAGCAGCGCCATGATGCGCTGGCCGACGCGGCGTTGCTGGTCAACACCACCAACCAGGGCATGGTCGGCCAGCCCGCGCTGGACATCACCCTCGACCAACTGCCCGTGCGCGCGCTGGTGTCTGACCTGGTGTACGTGCCGCTGGAAACGCCGCTGCTGGCCGCTGCACGCGAGCGTGGTAACCGCACCGTGGGTGGCCTGGGCATGCTGCTCAACCAGGCGCGCCCGGCATTTCACGCCTGGTTCGGCGTGCTGCCGGAGGTAACGCCCGAGTTGCGGCGCCTGGTGGAAACCAGCCTGTGAACATTGCATCAGGCCAACCTGCGAGCCGCAAACCTGGTGCACTTATGGCGATGATTTCCAATGACCGCATGGGTGCGAAGGCGCGCTGGTATGTTTCGCTGTTTGTGGGTAGGGGTTCTGACAACTGATGCCCACTCCCCCGCTTGAGCCTCGTCCCCGGCCGGGCCCGGAAGCGGTTGCTCTTTGGGAGCCACTGCGTCTGCCGGTGTACAGGATGTTGTGGTTCACCTGGCTGGCTGCCAACACCTCGATGTGGATGAACGATGTGGCGGCAGCGTGGATGATGACCTCGCTGACCTCGTCACCGATCTGGGTGGCTTTGGTGCAGACGGCGTCGACACTGCCGGTTTTCCTGCTCGGCCTGCCAAGCGGCGCGCTGGCGGACATTCTGGACCGCAAGCGGTTTTTCCTGATTACCCAGTTCTGGGTGGCTGCCGTGGCACTGCTGCTATGTGCCGCCATACTGACCGGTGTGATGACCCCAGCATGGCTGCTGGCGCTGACTTTCGCCAACGGGGTGGGTTTGGCGCTGCGCTGGCCGGTGTTCTCGGCCATCGTGCCAGAACTGGTGCCACGCCAGCAGTTGCCGGCAGCGTTGGCGCTGAACGCGGTGTCTGGCAACGCGTCGCGCATCATCGGGCCACTGATCGCCGGTGCGCTTATTGCCGGTCTTGGCAGCATCTATGTTTTTGCGCTCAACGCGGTGTTGGCGGTGGCGTCGGCCTGGGTTATTTCGCGCTGGCAACGTGTGGCCACGCCACAGCCACTGGGCCGCGAGAAGTTGCGCAGTGCGATGCGGGTGGGCCTGCAATATGTGCGCCAGTCGGACCATTTGAAGGGTGTGCTGGTGCGCATCACGGTGTTCTTCTTCCATTCGACTGCGTTGCTGGCCCTGTTGCCGCTGGTGGCCCGTGATCTGCATGGTGGAGGTGCTGGCAGCTACACACTGTTGCTCGCCTCCATGGGCACTGGTGCGATTACGGTGGCTATGTTCCTGCCCCGGCTGCGCCAGCGCTGGTCGCGCGACGCTTTGGTGGCGCGTGCGGCAGTGCTGCAATCGCTGGCGATGGTGACGGTGGCTTTTGCACCCAGTCCGTGGGTGGCAGCACCGGCAATGTTCGTGACCGGCATGGCCTGGATCACCACTGCGAACTCGCTAAGCGTCTCGGCCCAGATGGGTTTGCCCGACTGGGTGCGGGCACGTGGCATGTCGATGTTCCAGATGGCCATCATGGGTGCCAGTGCCTCTGGCGCAGCGATCTGGGGGCAAGTCGCCACGCTGACCTCGGTGCAAACCAGCCTGCTTATCGCGGCAGCGTCTGGCTCGGTAACAGCATTGCTCGTCAACCGGTTCCTGGTGAATACCAGTGTCGAAGAAGACCAGACACCGTCGAAACAGTTTCGCGTGCCGGTAGCCGAGGCACCACCCGAGACCGGCCATGTGGTTCTGAGTGTCGAGTACCACATTGACCCCGCACGATCCGACGATTTTCGCGCTGTGATGCAGCAGAGCCGCAGCAACCGCCTGCGCCATGGCGCGCTGTCTTGGGAGTTGTTGCGCGACATTGGCGACCCTGGGCGTTTCGTGGAGCAGATCATCGACGTATCGTGGGCCGAACACCTGCGCCGGTTCGAGCGCGTCACTGCGGCGGATGTATCTTTGCGCGACCGCAAACTGGCGTTTCACATCGGTGAGTCGCCGCCCCGGATTACGCGCTGCGTGGTGGAGTCCACCATTCGCGACAAGGGCGGTTGACGAGCGCGGTCTTTGGAATACCTTCTTGCTGCGCGCTGCGTAATTCGACGGGGCAACCGCCCAGCGGCTCTTGCTATGCGCTGACCTTTGTGCGCATGGGTGCGCTGTCCCTGCGCGCCAGTACCGCACCCACCTCGCGCGGGTCCATGCCGTACATATCACAGAACTCCGCTACCGTCTTGCCGCTGGCGTCGAAGGCGCGCAACAGTGCCTCCTGTCTGGCGACGCGCTGGTCGCGTTCGGCAAAGGCTTCCTCCAGCAAGGTATTGGCGTCGGCGTCCCTGGTCTGCAGTCTCGTCAGGTAGTCCTGGCGCGTGAGTCCGGAGGTTTCAAATACCTCCATCAGTTGCGCGCGCAGGCGCGGCCGCAGGTCCTCCTTCGAGCGCGGCTGGCGGCGGCGAAACAGCTCCAGCAAGGCCATGCTGACGTGTTCCGGTGCCACATCTTCTATGGCAGTCCCAGCCAGGTCGTGGCGTTGATTGCCCGCAGCCACACATTGCAGGTAACGGGTGGAACGCGTGTGCACACCCAGCGCTGCCTTGAGCGCGTCGCGCTGAAAGTCTTCGGGGTGGCGCGCCAGCAGTTCCTGGAAAACGCCGAGCTTGAGCGGCAGGAACCGCGCACCAAAAAGATGGGGATAGAAGCCGAACAGTTTTTCCAGTACCGAATGCGCCGATGGCACCGATGGGGGGCGAACAGCGACCCCGGAAGAATCTGGAGCTTGCGTAGTCAGCGTGGAGGGCGCGGATGGCGCAACTGTTTTGTCAGGGTCGTCGATGGGTGTGCCGGTCATGGGGTGCAATATTGGAGCAACCCGCGATTGTCAACCAAGTGGCGGCGTTTTCGGGCATCGCGACCGGCGCAATTCACGGCGCTTGATCAGGCGTTGCGGTACTGCGGTGCGAATCTTGTTTGGCAAGCACGGTGGCGACGGCGCGCTTGAGCTTGCCCACCGCGCCGGTGATAGCCTGATGGGCATTGGTGGCATGGTCCTTTACGACCACAGGCTCAAGGCCTGCCAGGCGGGCCTCGAGCGTGCAATGGATTTCGTCGGGATTGGTCTTCACGCTGTTGGCATCGGTAAGGTGGGCCTCCACCCGCGTGACGTGTTCCCCGAAGCGCCCGAGCGCATCTTTCACCACCGTCTCCAGGTGTTCGGCCATCTGCTGGCGTCCGTCAACATGGGGGTCGGTGTTCAACAAAACTTGCATGGGGTTCTTTCAATATGAGGCGATGATGCGCTCCGGCGAACCCTAGCACAGTCGGCACGCATGGCGTCTGACCGTAGGTCGGCACCTACGCGCTTGGAGACCACCGAAGATTACTCGACCGTTTACGAGCGTGCCTTCTCCTGAACTTCCCGCAGCCGCTGGTCTTGCCTTGTGACCAGCCGCTCGACATCTGCAATATCGGCCGCAGACAGTTTCGGCCCCGGTTTGCGCACCATGGCCGATGCTATGGCACCGCGCTGCACCATCAGGTGTTTGCGCACCGCCAGGCCTATGCCACTTTGCTGTTCGTAACGCGCCAGGGGCAGGTAGGCGTCGAAGATATCGTGGGCGCGTTCTACATTGCCTGCTGCATGTGCCGTGCAGACATCCACCATCATCTCCGGGTAGGCGAAACCTGTCATGGCGCCGTCCGCCCCACGGGTCAGTTCTTCGGGCAGGAACAGGCCTCCGCCGTTGCCAGTGAGGATGGACACGCGTTGCACTTCGCCTCGCACGCTGGCGGCCCGTATGGCCGACAGTTTGGCCAGGCCCGGGCAGTCCTCATGTTTGAGCATCACACAGGTGGGTGCGTTCTTGAGTATCTTCAGCACCACGGCGGTGGACATCTGCACACCGGTGGAGACCGGGTGGTCCTGCAGCACCCATGGCACCTGCGCGCCCAGCGTTTCGCCCACCATCTCGAAGTAGGCCAGTATCTGGTCGTCTGTGCGGACGGTCGATGGCGGAGCCACCATGACGCCCGACGCACCCATGTCCATCACACTGGCCGTGAGTTCGTGCATCGGCGCGAAGCCGGGCGACGAGGCACCGACCACCACCGGCACCCGGCGATTGACGCGCCCCAGCACCTGTTTGACGAAGGTACGCGATTCGTCGGCTGTAAGTTTGCTGGCTTCGCCGAGTATGCCAAGGATGGTGAGGCCAGTAGCACCACGATCCAGGTAGAAATCGACCATGCGGTCGGTGCTGGCGAGGTCGAGCGCACCGGTGTCGGTGAATGGGGTCACGGCAATCAGGTAGACGCCCTTGGCGCTGGTATCGAGCGTGTGCATGGTGGTGGTCCCTATGGCGGGACACTGCCCGCGCTGCCAGAATAGCCGGTCAGTGTACCCAGGGGAATATCCACCATGAACAACCCGCCATCCAGCGCGGCCAGCACTCAGCGGCAGCGCTTCGACCGGACCACCGAAGATGTCGGCAATATCGTCGAGTTCGGCCATGTCAACCTGCGTGTGCCAGACCAGCAGCGGGCGATCATTTTCTATGTGATGGGCCTTGGCTTGACCCGTGACCCGTATCTGGTCACCGGCGTGGACAACGCGTGGATCAACGTCGGCACGTGCCAGTTTCATTTGCCGGTCGGTCCGGCGCAGGTGTTCCGTGGCAAGGTGGGCCTGGTCATGGCGGACCTCGACGCGCTGGTTGCCCGGCTTGCGCGAATACAGCCGAGGCTCACAGGAACGCAGTTTGCGTACCTTGCCGGCCCGAGCCGGGTAGACGTTACCTGCCCGTGGGGCAACCGCATCTGTGTGCACGCGCCGGATGCCGGGCGGTTCGGTCGCATGCTGCTTGGCATGCCCTATGTCGAGGTGGACGTGCCGGTGGACAGCGCTGCGCGCATCGCACGCTTCTACACCGAGGTGCTGGCGGCTCCGGCGCTGGTGGGCACCGATGTTTCGGGCAGCTTCGCGCGTATCGCCATTGGCCTGGGGGAGAGTCTGGTGTTTCGCGAAACTCGCCGCGCACTGCCAGCCTACGATGGCCACCATGTGCAGGTCGCAGTGGCCGACTTTTCCGGCGTGCACCAGCGTCTGCTGCAACGCGGGTTGGTCACGGAAGAAAGCAACCAGAGCCAGTACCGGTTTCAGGACATTTGCGATCTGGACAGCGGGCAGGTACTCACGACGCTGGAGCACGAGGTACGCAGCAT
>JANOCN010000146.1:0-1802 GCA_031412185.1 Betaproteobacteria bacterium
TCAGCCGTGTGATGAAGGACTTTGAGGAGCAGGGTTTCATCGAGACGCGCGAAGACGGCAGCCTGCTGGTCAAGGAACGACGCCTCAAGCCGCGGTAGAGGAACCAGTCGCGACCGGCAACTTGTTCTGTGGGGTAAGCTCATGGCATTGCACATGCCGCATGACCTATTCACTCGACACATTGATCTCCAAAACCGGCGCAGCGCCAGCCGCGCAGCAGTCCGGGTTCGCCCGTTTCACAGTTGAGCTGGCCTTGCTGGCGGGGTTGGCCCTGCTAGGCTTCTGGCTGCTGGCAATGCTGAGTTACTCGGCGCAGGATGCTGCCTGGTCAACGTCCGGCAGTGGTGCCGCTTTGGTGAACCGCGGTGGCAGGCTGGGTGCGTGGCTGGCAGATGCAAGCTACTATTTGTTCGGCTTCTCGGTGTGGTGGTGTTTTGCGGCTGCAGTGCGCGCCTGGCTGTCGAGCCTCGCCGCTTGGTTGCGGGATGACACCAGCGCGGACAACGAAGGCGAAACGCTAGGCGCCTGGCATCGCTGGCTGTCCAGCCGCAAGGCGTTCTGGTTCGGCCTGGTGCTGCTGGTAGCGGCAAGCTGTGTGCTGGAATGGTCGCGTCTATACAGCTTCGAGGCGCGCCTTCCCGGCCACAGTGGCGGCATTTTGGGCAGCCTGCTGGGTCCCACTGCCGTCAAGTGGCTCGGGTTCACGGGCTCGGGGCTGGTTGCCATTTCAATGGGCGTGGCCGGGGCGGCGCTGGCATTGCGGTTCTCTTGGGGCAAGTTGGCCGAACGCATCGGTGCCAGCCTGCACGCGAAAGTGGAAAACAGCCGCAAGAAGCGCGAATTGGTGCAAGACCTGGCGCTTGGGCAGCAGGCGGCGCGCGAACGCGCTGAAGTACTTTCCGAAGAACGGATCGAGATTGAAGAGCATCACCCCACGCCGGTGCTGGTGGAGTCTGTGGTGCTGGATGTGCCCAAGAGCGCGCGCGTGGCCAAGGAACGCCAGAAGCCCCTGTTTACCGAGATGCCAGACAGCAAGCTGCCCCAGGTGGATTTGCTGGACGGCGCACAAGCGCGCCAGGAAACCGTGTCGGCCGAGACGCTGGACATGACCAGCCGCATGATCGAGAAGAAACTCAAGGACTTCGGCGTTGAGGTGTGGGTCATTCTGGCGCTGCCCGGCCCGGTGATCACACGTTACGAGATCGAACCGGCAATCGGTGTGAAGGGTTCGCAGATCGTCGGCCTGGCCAAGGACCTGGCGCGCAGCCTCAGCCTGACCTCGATCCGGGTGGTGGAGACGATTCCGGGCAAGACCTACATGGCGCTCGAGCTGCCGAATGCCAAGCGCCAGTCGATCAAGTTGTCGGAGATTCTGGGCTCACGGGTATACAACGAGGCCAAGTCGCTGCTGACGATGGGCCTGGGCAAGGATATCGTGGGTAACCCGGTCGTGGCCGATCTGGCCAAGATGCCCCATGTGCTGGTGGCAGGTACCACCGGGTCAGGTAAATCCGTGGGTATCAACGCCATGATCCTGAGCCTGCTGTACAAGGCGGATGCGCGTGACGTGCGGCTTTTGATGATTGACCCCAAGATGCTGGAGATGTCCGTCTACGAAGGTATTCCGCATCTGCTCGCACCGGTGGTCACTGACATGCGCCAGGCCGCCCATGGCCTGACCTGGTGTGTGGCCGAGATGGAGCGGCGCTACAAATTGCTGAGCAAGATGGGAGTGCGCAACCTGGGCGGCTTCAACAGCCGGATCGACGAGGCCAAGGCGCGTGGTGAATTCGTCTACAACC
>JANOCN010000147.1:0-2654 GCA_031412185.1 Betaproteobacteria bacterium
GGCGTTGGCGATGTCGATATCGAACCCGGAGAACTTGCCGTCCGGGCTCATCTGGGAGAACGGCGGGTAATTGGCTTCCACACCGATCCTGATCTTGGCCCAGCCGGGGGCCTGGGCGAGGGCGCTGGTGTGTGCGGCGAAGGCGGCTATCAGCAGCGACGCAGTGGCGAGTTTGCGGATCATGAAAGTACTCCTGGTTGGCTGAAGGGAAGTTGGAACCGGAGTCGATTATGTATTGATATTTTCACAAATGCAAATAATGTAAATATCAGTACATACCCGGATGTGCAGCAACGGCCGTTGCTGCATGCTGCGGTCAGTAGCGCGTACAAGATAATTCCCAGCAGCAATTCATGAAACCCAACAAACTCAGCCGCGCCGGTTTTTCATCGACTCCGGTGGAGGCCACCTTTGCGCAGTCCGCGCTGGGCCTGAACCTGCTGCAGGTGCTGGTCGATGCCAAGGGCTCGAACGCCGCAATTGCCGACTTCTTGCTGCGCAACCCGGTGCGCGCAACCGCCTGGGGCATTGAAGAGCTGGCACAACACACCGGCACGTCGACCGCCACGTTGAGCCGCTTTGCCCGTACCCTTGGTTTTGGGGGTTATGCGGCGTTGCGCAGCGCCATTGCCGAAGCGCTGCAGACTGCGCTGCAGCCGGTATTCCACCCGGTCGAGAAACTCAAGGACGCGCTGGGTCGCAGCGGGCATGGTGCACCAGGCGGCAACCCGGTGATCACCGAAAGCCTCGCGTCCAGTCTGGCGAATTTGCATACCACTGCCAACGGCCTTGGCGCGGAGAACCTGACCTCGATTGCCAACACCATTCTTGCTGCCGAGACGGTCTATACGCTGGGCTTCGGTCTCAGTGCACATCTGGCGGCAATGCTCGCGCTGCACCTGCAGCCGTTTTGCAAACAGGTGATCAACGTGGTCGAGTTTGGCGGTACCGAGGTGGCCGCCGGGCGGCTCATGAATATCGGTGCGAGCGACTTGTTGATTGCTATCTCGTTTCCGCGTTATGCCAGCGACGCGGTAACCTTGTGCCGCTATGCGCGCGACCGGGGCGCGCAGGTGGTGGTGGTTACCGACTCGATGGCGTCACCACTGGCACCGTCGGCCCATGCCACCTTGCTGGCTGCGGCTTCGCATCCGGTGATGCCCAGCAGTTCAGTATCAGCGCTGCTGGTGATTGAAGCCCTGGTGACGAGCTTGATGCTCAGCGGCAACAACCATGTCCGCCAGGCCGAAAAATTGACCGAGGCGATCGCAGCCTACCTGGTCAAGGAAAAATCAGGTGCGGCCAGTGCCCGAAAAGCCCCGCGCCAGAGTGTGCGCCGCCGGGGCTGAAGCGGCCAGACCACGCACATCCTGCGGCCACATATCAGTTTTCCACCGCGCGGCGCGCGACCCACGACGCAGCCAAGATCGAGTGGCCGCCGCGCACGGCCGCTCCGAAGCGGCCGGCCCGCCCCCCAGTGGGGCTGAGACCAGCGGCTCCATGCCCACCTGCGCGGGCATGGACTGGTCGAAGAGGCGACTGCCTCTGGCAGCGCCACGACTCGGCCGGTCTACACGCAGTGAGCCCGGACAGACGGGGGGCGTCCTTCATCCTAGAGCGATTTGACAGCTGCCAGGCGGCGCAGCAGCTGCTGAACGATGTCGGACTGCATGTCGCGGTACATCAGGCCTTCTTCAGCTTCCTTGGCAAGCACGGCCGACTCGTTGAAGCTGATGTCGCGCTGCTGCAGCATCTCGGTCGCCGCTATCAGTTCTTTGCCCTGGGGCGTGCGCAGCCGGAATTTCAAGCGCACGCGTAGCTGAAACTCCCTCACCTGGCCGGTCGCGGTAACGCCGACCACCGTCTTTTCGCGCGCTTCCGAGACAAAGTCCAGTATCGCCTGCGCGCCAGACTGCTGTGTGGCATCGTTGATTACCCGTACCGTGCCCAGCGACTCCAGACTGCGCTTCAGCTCGTTGCCCAGCGACGAGGTTTCGCTGGCATTGACATAAATCGAGTCGAACGCCAGTTGCACCGCCCCGCGCAACTGGAAACCGCAACCACCCAGCGCCAGCAGACCGATTTGAGCCAGAAAAATGCGACGCTGAAACATCAGATCACCAGATTCACAAGCCGCCCCGGCACTACCACCACGCGTCTGACCGCTGCCCCCTGTGCGAGTTTGACAAAAACCTCGCACTGCAGGGCAGCCGCCTCAATGGCCGCGCGGCTGGCATCGGCGGGTACCCGGATCGCACCACGCAATTTGCCGTTGATCTGCAACACCAGCTCGACCTCGTCTGATTCGAGGGCGGACGGGTCCACCTCGGGCCACGCAGCATCCAGCAACTCGCCCCACTGTTTATCAAAGCCCAGCCCATGCCACAAGGCGTGGGTCGCATGCGGTGCCACCGGGTACAGGCAACGCAGCAGGATACCGAGGCATTCGCGCGCGGCAGCACGGTCGGTGTCCGCGTCGGTGCCCTTGAAGTCTTCCAGCGCATTGAGCATCTTCATGCTGCCCGACACCACCGTGTTGTACTGCATACGCTGGTAGTCGTAGTCGACCTGTTTCAGCACGCTGTGGATCTCGCGGCGCAGCGCTGCAGCCGCAGGGGTCTGGCCGGAGGTACCGTTTGCGGATGCGGATGCGG
>JANOCN010000148.1:0-3665 GCA_031412185.1 Betaproteobacteria bacterium
CCTCGGTAGTCCATGCATACCGCCGCTGCCGCCTGAACCGTCAGGAAATTGTTGATTACGTCAAAGCGGCGGTTCCAGATGTCTTCTGCAAGGACGTCGGCAAAAGACTGGTGGGCAGCCAGATCGCCCTGCGCCGTGACGAGAACACTCGGGCCAACTTCGGCGATGTCCGCGCGGCCGAACCCGCCATTGATGCTCACCGCAAATACATCGGGCTTTGTCTCGTAGGCGCGCGCCTGTTCTGCACGCGCCAGCATCGGACCCACATCGGTGCGCCCACCGTTTACCTCGTCGATCATCGGCAAACCGGCGCGCACCGTCACCGGATGGATTTCGCCCGCCATTGCTCGCTGCAAAATGCCGCCCGCTTGTTGCCCGGTACGGCGCATATCGACGTGCGGGTAGGTGCGGTACGACACGATGATGTTGGCGTGTTGGCACATGGCCTGTGTCACGTTGGCGTGCGGGTCCAGCGTAATGGCAATCGGAAGCATCGGCCCGACTACCGCCCGCAGGCGCGCCAGCAGCTCCCCTTCACCGTCTTCAAAATCGTCGGTCACCATGGCACCGTGCAGACCCAGAATAATGCCGTCGAGTTGGGTCAACTGTCGTTTGGCACCTTCGACGATGGGTGTGGTCAGGCGCTCGAACGCGTCTCGCGTTACCCGCCCGGCCGGCTGGGCGATGGCACTCAGCACATGGAGCAGTTGCCAATCATGGGCTCTTGCGGCATCCAGGAACCCGGCCAGCTCGGTGTTGGACTCACCGCGCGCAGCAATGGCCGACGCTGCGTCCAGAAAACAGTCTTGCGCGACGAACCGGTCATAACCGGTCGGAATAATGCTGAAGGTATTGGTCTCGTGGGCAAGTTCAGCGCTGAGTACAGTGAAACGGGTCATGGGGCGTGGGATGGATAGGCCTGGATTCTAGAGGTGGTCCAGCAAGCGAAACAGTTGGTTGCTATTGGCTCTTGACCGTAGCCTTGCGGGTCGGCACAGTGAACGCCATCTCCAACTCTATGCCGCACCACGTAACCACTTCGAGACACGTAGCCATCGCGCTGGTTCTAGCACTAGCGGCGGGGGTTAGCTTTGGGGATCAGGCGGTACCCGCTACAACCGCCGCTTCCGCACCCATCGCTAGCAGGCCTTCGCCGTACCGCAGCCCGATAGCGGTGCCATCTGCGGCGGACTTGGGGCGCGCTGCTCCGGCGCTACCCGCACCACCAAGCGCCCCCTTGATGCCCGCTCCGGCTTTCACTGCAAGCTGCGACAGCAGTGGCTGTTGGGGCAGCGACGGAACGCGCTACAACGCAGTTGGCGGAATGCTCACGCGGCCAGACGGCAAGATCTGCCGCGACGTCGCGGGAGTGCTGCAGTGCCCGTGAGGTGGCACACCTGCGGTTAAGGCAGTGCTACGGAGCAAGCGTATCGGCGAAATCTGCCGTTTCGCGAACCGCCGTGTGTTTGGTGATCAGGTTGCGCATGCTGGTAGCTGCGCGCTCGTCTATTTCGTAGGCCAGCCAGCCCAATCCGCGGTTGCGCAGCCACAGGCGGAAGCCGCCGCCTCGAAGAGCAACCATGGTCAGCGTGGTTTGTTTCTCTACGATGGCGTTGGCACCGCCTTTGTCCTGTTGGTCTTTGTCCGCAGGTACGCCCGGCAGCATGTCCGCCCGCATCAGGGCCAACGTGCGGATGAGCGACTCGACCTGGGCCGCGTTGTGGCTGCCTTCGATCTGTAAGCGTACGGTGTTGCGGTCGGTTGATAGTTCCATGGGGTGCCTCGGCTGCAAATTGACAGATGTCGTGCGGGCCAATGTAGCAAGTCAGGCCGGTTACCACCATGGCTCACACTTCTGCCCATGCGCCCTTTGTCAAGTAATCCACAAAGTGATGGAAAGAGACATTTGGTATGTGTTGCAGCGGACCCAGCCCGACCACTCATGATGGCATCAAACGCCCGTCACCGCGTGGCAGGGATAATCGGGGCGATGTTTGCTCCCAAGCTCCCGACCGTCAATCGCTGGACGACCTCCGTCGCCCCGATGATGGATTGGACCGACCGCCATTGCCGCTACCTGCACCGCCTGCTGACGCGCAAAACGCTGCTCTACACCGAGATGGTTACCACCGGTGCGCTGGTGCACGGCGACGTGCCACGGCACTTGCGGTTCAACGATGAAGAGCATCCGGTCGCCCTGCAGCTCGGTGGCAGCGAGCCAGCCGACCTGGCGCACTGTGCGCGGCTGGGAGAGCAATGGGGCTATGACGAAATTAATCTGAACTGCGGTTGCCCGTCCGAACGGGTGCAGCGGGGCGCGTTCGGTGCCTGCCTGATGGCCGAGCCCGGGTTGGTGGCGCAATGCGTCAAGGCGATGCTGGATGTGGTGTCGGTGCCGGTCACGGTGAAGCACCGCATCGGCATCGACAAGACCGAGAGCTACGAATTTGTGCGCGACTTTGTCGGCCAGGTAAGCGAGGCTGGATGTGAGGTGTTTATCGTACATGCGCGCAGCGCCTGGCTCAAGGGCCTGTCGCCGAAACAAAACCGCGAGGTGCCGCCCCTGCGCTATGAAACGGTGCAGCGGTTGAAGACGGAATTCCCGGACTTGACCATCGTCATCAACGGCGGCATCACCACCAGCGACCAGATTACGCAACAGTTGCACGCGCTGGACGGTGTGATGCTTGGGCGCGAGGCTTACCACAACCCCTGGTGGCTGGCGTCGTGGGACAGCAGCTTTCACAGTGCGCCGGCTTCTGCGCTTTCGCGCGAGCAGGTGGAGACCAGCATGTGTGACTACATGGTGCGGGAACAGTGCGCACATGGCACGCCCTGGAGCGCCGTTGCCCGGCACATGCTTGGTCTGCGCCATGGTCTGCCCGGTGCGCGCCATTGGCGCCAGGTATGGAGCGATCACCGCTTGCGCGAGCTGGCACCGCACGCTGTGATGCGCTTGGCGCACGCACAGCCCTGCGAACGGCCGGACACCTCGATGCAACTGGCGCAAACCGCACATGCCTGATGCCGCACAGCGCCAGGAGCGTCTTGCGGTAGCCTTGTTGTGGCTGGTACCGGCGATGTGGAGCGTCAACTACATTCTGGCGCGCAAGGCTCCCGGTGTCATCGGCCCGCACATGCTGGCGCTGGGGCGCTGGGCGATAGCAGCGCTGGTATTGCTTGCCATCGCAGGCCCTGAACTGTGGCAGCAGCGCAAGGCCGTGTTGCGTGTCTGGTGGCAGTACCTGGTGCTCGGTGCCCTGGGCATGCTGGTCTGCGGGGCGTGGGTCTACCAGGCAGGGCGGTCTACCCAGGCTACCAATATCGCCCTGATCTATGCTGCCTCGCCGGTGTTGATCGGCCTGGGCGCCGCCTGGTGGCTGGGTGAACGTTTCAGCTGGCGCCAGATGGCGGGCGTGGTGCTGGCGCTGTCGGGTGTGCTGCATGTAGTGGTGAAGGGGCAGTGGGCCGCGCTCTATGCGGTGCAGTTCGTGCCGGGTGACCTCTGGATGGTGGCGGCAACCATTTCCTGGTCGGCGTATGCATTGCTGCAGAAGCGCTGGACCAGCAACCTGGGGGCCACCGCCCGGCTAGCCGCTATTTGTATCGGCGGTGTGGTCACGTTGCTGCCTTTCACCGCCTGGGAGCTGGCCCACCGCGACGGC
>JANOCN010000149.1:0-3635 GCA_031412185.1 Betaproteobacteria bacterium
GGCCAGCGGCAGCGGCGGAGACTTCTAGGAGCCCGACAGGCTCCTCTGGCTGCGGCCGGTCAGAGCACCTCGCTGGCGAAATCGGCCAAACGCGAGCGTTCGCCGCGCGCCAGGGTGATGTGTCCGCCGTGCGGCCAGCCCTTGAATTTGTCCACTGCAAAGGTCAACCCGGAAGAACCTTCGGTGAGGTAGGGCGTATCGATCTGGGCCAGGTTGCCCATGCAGATGATCTTGGTACCCGGCCCGGCGCGGGTAATGAGGGTCTTCATCTGTTTCGGTGTCAGGTTCTGTGCTTCGTCGATGATGACGTATTTATTCAGAAAGGTACGCCCGCGCATGAAGTTCATGCTCTTGATTTTGATGCGGCTGCGAATAAGTTCACTGGTAGCGGCGCGCCCCCATTCCCCGGCGCTGGTGTCGGTCTTTCCAAGCACTTCCAGGTTGTCGTCCAGCGCCCCCATCCAGGGACCCATTTTTTCTTCTTCCGTGCCCGGCAGGAAGCCGATGTCCTCGCCCACGCTTACGGTGGCGCGGGTCACGATGATCTCGGTGTAACGGCGATCATCCAGTACCTGCGTCAAACCCGCAGCCAGCGCCATCAACGTCTTGCCGCTGCCCGCAGTGCCGGTCAGTGTCACAAAATCAACCTCAGGGTCCATCAGCAGGTTCATCGCGAAATTCTGCTCGCGATTGCGCGTGGTGACACCCCATACCGCATTCTTCAGGTGGTTGTAATCCTTGAGCGTCTTGAACACCGCCGTTTTGCCGCGAATCTCAGTTACCCGTGCATAAAGACTCGGCTCTCCAGGCGACTCAAAATAGACAAACTGGTTAATCAGCAAACCCGGTACCACCGGCCCGGATATGCGGTAGAAGGTGTGTACACCCTGCTGCCAGCTTTCGACCGTCTGGCCATGGGTGGCCCAGAAGTCGCTGGGCAATGCCAGCGAGCCGGCATACAGCAGGTCTCCGTCTTCCAGCGTCTTGTCGTTCTGGTAGTCGTCCGTGGTCAGGCCCAGAGCGCGGGCCTTGACGCGCATGTTGATGTCCTTGGACACCAGCACCACCTCTCGCGCAGCGACACTTGTTTCGCCCAGGTTGGTGGTGTATTGCTGCCGCAGGGACTCCACCACGCCCAGAATCTGGTTATCCGCCTTGCCCTGAGGGAGACTCAGAGGTAGCGCGTAATTGAGTGCCTGGGTCTGAAAGAAAAGCTTGCCCCTGGCCTCGCGGTGGCCGGTGCTGTCCAGCCGCAGTCCATCGCCAATATCCGCACCATTGGTGCCCGCAAGGGCGTCCAGCGAACGACTGGTCTGGCGGGCATTGCGCGCGACCTCGGTCATCCCCTTCTTGTGGCCATCGAGCTCCTCAAGAACAATCATGGGAAGGAAGATGTCGTGTTCTTCGAAACGGAACAGGCACATCGGGTCGTGCAAAAGCACGTTCGTGTCGAGTACAAACAGCTTGGCCGGTCCGGATGCCTTGCGTTTTCGTGTTCTGCTGTTGGCAGCGGAAGCACGCTCTTTCTGCTGCTGATCCGCTGCGGTCCCCGGTTGGGGCTCATCCGGAGTGGTCGTTGCAGTTCCGCGGGCCTCGGTTGCCAGCGCTGCAGAAACCAGCGCTGCACGACCCAGGTTGTCTGCATCGTCAGCCGACCGGCGACGCAGGGGCAACTCCACCACGGGCGAACCTGACACCTTCTTCGGTGCTCTTGACGTGCTGCGCGCCGGAGTTTCGTAGGCCTCGTGGGTCAGGAGTGCAGCACGTTTGGTGGGGGCAGGGGGCAGGGGCATTGTGGTAATCGCTCGTTAAGCGCTGATTGAAAAGAGAATGCCGAAGGTCGGCTGATTCGTCACGTCCAAATGAAAAAGCCGCCTTGATCCAGGGCGGCTTCTTTGGGGTACGGTTGCTGCAGTCAACGGCATGCGCTGATTATGCATGCGCACCCCGGCCCGCCTTCGCTAGGCTCAGGCTGACTTCTTGAGCGCCTTCACAGCCTTGAGTACGTCGTCTACGTGGCCCGGCACCTTGAGTCCACGCCACTCCTCTTTCAGGATGCCATCGGCACCAACCAGGAAAGTACTGCGCTCGATACCTTTGACTTTCTTGCCGTACATGATCTTGTTCTTCACGACGCCGAACATGTGGCACATCTTTTCCTCGGTGTCGGCGATCAGTTCAAAGGGAAGCTCAAGTTTGAGTTTGAACTCGTCGTGGGACTTCATGTTGTCGCGTGAAACTCCGAACACGCTGGCTCCGGCCTTTACGAAATCCTTGTATTTGTCGCGAAACTGCATCGCCTCGGTAGTACAGCCTGGCGTGTTGTCCTTGGGATAAAAGTACAAGACCATGGTCTTGCCGAGATGGCTGGTATTGGTAACCCTGACACCGGAGGTGGCAACGGCTTCGAATTCGGGCAGGGGTTTGTTGACAACGATCGCCATAAGTTACTTCTAGTCTCGCGTGCTGGATGTGTCAGGGCTTGGTAGAAGAAGATTCTGTCTTGGAGCAGGTAACTTGCTTCGACCGCAACCCCGTATTTTAGCCGCAAATGTGGGGGCGATCCGGGTTCAATGCGCTGCGATTCTCCGGTTGAAGGAATGCTCGCTTCACTCGGAGCCGCCGTGAGAAACACGTCGGGACTGCGGGGTGCCGGGCGCTCAGGACACCAATTGTTTCTCGCTGTTTTCCACCAGTAGGGCCGCCACTACCTTGCGCCCTTCGCCCGCGAGGATGTTGTAGGTACGGCAGGCAGCCTGGGTGTCCATGGTTTCGATTCCCATACGCCGGGCGATCAGCGGCGTGAGCCAGTTCGGCTGCGGGAAACGGATGCGTTCGCCGCTTCCGAAGATCACCAACTCGGCGTCGATGTCCGCGAGGGCGGAAAAGTGAGCTTCTGTAAGCCCGGAAAAACCGCTGCAATGCCAGTCCACACGGTGGCCACCCGAGCTGATCACCACGCTGTGGGTGATGCGCTCTCCGTCTACCGCGATCCATCCAGGCCCATAGCCGGAAACGGATTGAACATCGGATTTGTCGGGCTGGAGCTTCATGTTTTCGGCCTGCTGAACTGTGTTCAAATTATAAGTTTGGCGTTTGCCTTTGTGCGCTTGGAGCTCCCATGAAAACGATTCGAAAGTCTGCCAAACTGGACAACGTGTGTTATGACATCCGGGGTCCGATTCTGGAGTGCGCACAGCGCATGGAGGAGGAGGGGCACAAGATCATCAAGCTCAACATCGGCAACCTCGCCGTGTTCGGTTTTGATTCGCCCGAGGAGATCCAGCAGGACATGATCCGCAATCTGCCCAATTCTGCCGGCTACTCCGACAGCAAAGGCATCTTTGGCGCGCGCAAGGCAGTGATGCATTACACCCAACAGCAGGAGATCAAGGGCGTCGCGCTGGACGACATTTACCTGGGCAACGGGGCCTCCGAACTGATCGTAATGGCCAGCAACGCGATGCTGAACGATGGTGATGAGATGCTGATACCTGCTCCCGATTACCCGTTGTGGACTGCCGCCGTGGTGTTGTCGGGCGGCACACCGGTGCACTACCGCTGTGACGAGGCGGTCGGCTGGATGCCCGACCTGGACGACATACGCGACAAGATCACACCAGCCACCAAAGGCA
>JANOCN010000150.1:0-2660 GCA_031412185.1 Betaproteobacteria bacterium
ACGCCCTGCATGCTGATCGGCCAGCAGAAAGGGCGCGGCACCAAGGAGCGCGCGCAACGCAACTTTGGCATGTGCAAGCCGGAGGGGTATCGCAAGGCGCTGCGCCTGATGAAGACGGCTGAAAAGTTCAAGCTGCCGCTGTTTACGTTTGTCGATACACCGGGTGCCTACCCTGGCATTGACGCCGAGGAGCGCGGCCAGTCCGAGGCGATAGGGCGCAACATTTTCGAGATGGCGCAGCTCGAGGTGCCCATCATCACCACCATCATCGGCGAAGGGGGTTCGGGTGGCGCACTGGCGATATCTGTCGGCGACCAGGTGCTGATGCTGCAGTATTCGATCTACTCGGTTATCAGCCCCGAAGGTTGCGCATCGATCCTCTGGAAGACGTCGGATCGGGCGCAGGACGCCGCCGACGCGCTGGGTATCACCGCGCACCGGCTCAAGGCGCTCGGGCTGATCGACAAGATTGTGAACGAGCCGGTGGGTGGTGCCCACCGCGACCACAAACAGATGGCGGCTTTTCTCAAGCGCGCGCTGGGTGATGCCTACCGCCAGGTGAGTGACTTCAAGGTGAAAGAGCTGCTCGACCGGCGCTACGAGCGTCTGCAGAGTTACGGCCGTTACACCGATACCAAAGCTGATGCGAAAGTCGGTGGCAAATAAGGCAAATAACCAACTGCCTGACGCCCCCGCGTCGCCGCTTGAGTTATTGCTGGACAGTTTTCTTCCCGAGCTTCCACTGGCAGTTGCCTTCAGCGGCGGTGCCGATTCCACAGCGCTGCTGGTGGCGTGCGTGCAGAAGTGGCCAGGGCAGGTCATCGCCATCCATGTGCACCACGGTCTGCAACCAGCCGCCGACGAGTTTGTGCACCACTGCGAAAGCTTCTGCGCCGCTTTGCCGGTGCCGCTGGTGGTGAGCCGAGTGGACGCGCGCCATGCCAGAGGCCAAAGCCCCGAAGAAGCGGCACGCAACGCGCGCTACACCGCCCTGCAGGCCGCAGCCACCGATGGCAGTGCTGGTGTGGTCTGCCGCAGCGTGGCGATTGCACAGCACGCCGACGACCAGGTCGAAACGATGCTGTTAGCCTTGAGCCGTGGCGCGGGTTTGCCGGGGCTGGCCGGTATGCCGGCGGTTTGGCAACGTGGTGGCCTGGCTTTTCACCGGCCGCTGCTGGCAATTACCGCGCAGGAAATCCGTGCGTGGCTTGCGCAGCACGCGCTGGTCTTTGTCGATGACCCCACCAACAACAACGAGCAGTTGACCCGCAACCGCATCCGCGCCCGGCTGCTGCCGGCGCTGGCGGATGCCTTGCCGCAGTTTCGTGCCACCTTCGCACGCAGCGCCCAGCATGCGGCGCAGGCGCAGCAGGTGCTGGACGAGGTGGCCCGTGACGACCTGGCGGTCGCTGCGGGCTTTGGTGGCACGCTGCAGATCGCCAGGGTGCAGGGGCTGTCGCGACCGCGCCAGGCCAATCTGGTGCGCCACTGGTTGCGCACGGCCTATGGCAGCACGCCCAGCGCAGCCCAGCTGGGCGAACTGCTGGACCAGATTGCAGCCTGCACGACGCGTGGTCACCGCATCCATATCAAGCTCGGGCCAGGCATTGCCGAACGCCGTGGCGGTATGTTGACTTGGTACAATGCGCGGCCTGACCAAGCCCTGCAGGGCTGAGGCCACAGGCCCTGACCGACGGCAGGTCGCATTCGCTGCAACTCCCCCTATCCTCGTATGGCATTGATCGTTCACAAATACGGCGGCACGTCGATGGGCTCCACCGAGCGCATCCGCAACGTTGCCAAACGCGTCGCCAAATGGGCGCACGCTGGCCACCAGATGGTGGTGGTGCCCAGCGCCATGAGCGGCGAGACCAACCGTCTGCTGGCACTGGCCAAAGAGTTGGCCCCTGAAAAACCATCCGACCATTACAGCCGCGAACTCGACATGCTGGCCGCCACCGGAGAGCAGGTGTCATCGGCGCTGCTTGCAATAGCATTGCAGGCCGAAGGGATGGAGTCGGTCAGCTACGCCGGCTGGCAAGTGCCCATCCGCACCAACAGCGCCTATACCAAGGCGCGCATCGAATCGATCGACGACAAACGCGTGCGTGCCGACCTGGCCACTGGCAAGGTGGTCATCGTCACCGGCTTTCAGGGCATGGACGAGTTGGGCAACATCACCACGCTGGGTCGCGGCGGCAGCGACACTTCGGCAGTGGCCGTGGCCGCTGCGCTGAAGGCGCAGGAATGCCTGATCTACACCGACGTGGATGGCGTCTACACCACCGACCCGCGGGTGGTTGCCGACGCGCGGCGCCTTCACACCGTGAGTTTCGAAGAGATGATGGAGATGGCGTCAATGGGCTCCAAGGTGCTGCAGATACGATCGGTCGAATTCGCCGGCAAATACAAGGTGCCATTGCGCGTGTTGTCGAGTTTCACGCCCTGGGACATACCGATTGACGAGGAAGCCAGGTCCGGCACCCTGATCACTTTTGAGGAAGACGAACAAATGGAACAAGCCATCGTGTCGGGCATCGCCTTCAACCGCGACGAGGCCAAGATTTCCGTGCTGGGCGTGCCGGACAAACCCGGCATCGCGTACCAGATTCTCGGGCCCATAGCCGACGCGAACATCGATGTGGACGTGATCATCCAGA
>JANOCN010000151.1:0-3675 GCA_031412185.1 Betaproteobacteria bacterium
TGCGGCAGGTGGTAAGGCATCACGGCGGCATGGCGCTCGCTGACGCGGGCAACCACCTGACGCACACGCTGCGGCGCAACCCGCTCACGCTGGTTGAGTGCCAGCACCGCGTCTATGCAGCGTTGCGACGCTCCCACCGGGGGGTACTTCTTGATGTTGAGACGCAGCGCCGCGCTGCGCCAGACTTGCCCGAGCGCGGGGGCCGAATCCAGGTCTACATTGCCCAATGGCGACAAGGCGCGCATCAGGCCGTGTTTGCCTTCAAGTGCGGTCGGGCTGGCTTGCAACCCGGCCTGGGCCAGGCTGGCAGCGTTGAGCCCGGCGGCTGCAGCCCGCCCCCCATGCCAGGGTTTGGCCATGGTGCAGAAATTCTCGAACACACCGCCAGAGTCCGACGCTGCCAGCGCGACCGCGTTGCGCGCCTGTGTTGCGTCCAGCCCCAGGACCACCGCCGCCGCCGCGGCCGCGCCGACCGGTCCCAGCACCGATGTCGGGTGCCAGCCGCGTGCGTAGTACAGGTCTTTCTCGCGCAACATCAGGTCGGCCCAGACCTCGTAGCCCACCAGATACGCCGCCGCCATACACGCACCAGTGGCCCCGTGGGTATCGGCAGCGGCCAACACCGTGGGCACCAACACCGCACTCGGATGGTTGGAAAACGCGAAGTCGTCATAGTCCAGCGCATGCGCGGCAGTCGCGTTGACGAGCCCGGCCTGCACCATGCTTACGCGGCTTCCACCGCCTACCAGACGCGCGCAGGCATTGGCACCCTGCGCGCGAACATGCTCCGACAAACGCGACACCGCTGGTTCACCGCGACCCGCCAACATGACGCCCAAACAATCGGTAAAACCGAGGCGCGCCACCTCCATCGACGCGGGCGGAAATGCCGCATCGCGCCCATGGGCGATGAACTGTGCAATCAACTCGGTTAAGGGGATAGACATTAACGAAGGGTCAATAATGTATACAAAATGGCTCAGTCAACCTGCACGCGACTCGTCAACTTTTTACACGAAATTCGGCCTTCAAGGTGAAACTAACACTATGGCTGTCGCCCATTCGGCGGGCCTGGCGAGCTCTCGCTGCAATATTTCGTCTAAGGTTTTCCGCCATTATGCATACAATTCGCGAATTGGGAAACTACCCGAGACAACAACGATGGAACTTTGGCAACTCACCGCAAGCGCCGCCTCCAGCCTCATGGCCAATGGGCAGCTTGCCAGCGCCGCCTATACCCAGGCCCTGCTGGAACGTATTGCATTACGCGACACGCAGGTGCGTGCCTGGGCGTGGGTAGACCCGGAACACGCCATGGCGCAGGCTCGGGCGTGTGACGCGCAATCGCGGCGCAGTCCCCTGCATGGCATACCGGTGGGCGTGAAAGACGTGATCAACACGCGCGACCTGCCAACCCAACACAATTCGCCGATTTATGAACACCACCAAAGTGGCGAAGACGCCAACTGCGTAGGCGTGTTGCGTGCCGCCGGCGCAGTCATTCTGGGCAAGACCGAAACGCTGGAGTTTGCCTGCGGCGGGCGCATTCCACCGACCCGCAATCCGCGTGACCTGGAGCGCACACCGGGCGGATCGTCAAGCGGCTCCGGCGCTGCAGTCGCCGATGGCATGGTCCCGTTGGCGCTGGCCACACAAACCGGGGGATCCACCATACGCCCGGCATCTTTTTGTGGCGTCTACGGCATGAAGCCCACGTTTGGGCGGATCAGCTTTGAAGGTGCCAAACATTACTCCGCACACCTGGACACGGTAGGTTTTTACGGCCGCTGCGCGCAGGACCTGGCCTTGCTGGGCCAGGCCTTCCGTCTGGCTGAAACAGCCGAGCTGCAGCCCCGCCCGGTGTCTGGTCTGCGCATTGGCTTGTGTGAAACACCGATGTGGAACCAAGCAGACCCTGATGCGCAGCAGGTTTTGCACGAAGCCGGTCGCCACTTGCAGCGCGCCGGGGCCGACGTGTCTTTGCTGATTTTGCCCGAGCCGTTCGGCCTGCTTACCCAACAACACGACGACATCATGCAAGACGGCGGGCGCGGCGCGTTCCTGCCGGAATACCTCGCCCACCCGGATCTGCTGCACAGCGATTTCAAGAAGAAGGTGGAAAACCAGTTTGGTTTTACGGCTGCCCACATGCGTTCCGTGCTGGATGCAGCCGCCTTGCGCCGTATCGATTTCGACCAGGCGCTGGGTGACCTGGATGCGGTGCTGACCTTGAGCGCTCCCGGCGTGGCCACCCTGGGCATCGGCTCGCAGGGCATGGCCACGTTCAACCGGATCTGGACCGCTTTGCATGTGCCGTGTATCAGCATTCCCGGCATGCGCGGCGAACACGGCTTACCGATTGGCTTGCAATTGGTGCAGCGCCGCTACGAAGATGGCCGCTTGCTGCAGGTAGCCGCAGCGGTGGCCGAAGTGATCGACCCGGGGACATAGGATGGAACTGATCGACCGCGGCCAGGAGCCACCCACCGACACTATGCGGGCGGACGCCCTGAAGGCGTTTCGCATCATGAAGGCGGGCGGCGTCGCGGTGCTGCCGCTGAGCGTGTCGTATGCCATATTCGCGCACACCGCGCGCGCCGTCGAGCGCATTTTCGAGCTCAAGCAACGGGCCCAGACCAAACCCAACGGCGTCATCGGTAACTGGGACATCTTCAACGAAGTGCTGCAGACCACCGAACGTGACCGGGACCTGGTGCGCTGCATCACCCAGGACCACGACCTGCCGTTGTCGGTGATTGCGCCATTCCGCGCCGAACACGACTGGCTGCGCACGGTGGAATTTGGTGCTCTGCGCCGGGCCACCAAAGGCAACACCATGGACCTGTTGATCAACGCCGGGACCCTGCACAACGAGCTGGCGCGTATGAGCTGGGAGTCGGCGTCGCCGTTGATGGGATCATCGGCCAACGTGTCGCTCACCGGCAGCAAGTTCACGCTGGCCGAGGTGCAGGACTCACTCAAGAATGGTTGCGACATCGTGCTCGGTTATGGCACCTCCCGGTATGCCAACGCGCATGCCATTGGCAGCACCATCATCGAGCTGCCAAGCTGGAGGGTGCTGCGCTGGGGCGGCTGCTTTGAAGAGCAGGCGATGATCATCGAGAAACAGTTTGGTGTGGCCTTGCCGCCGCGCCCGAGCGAGGGGCCGCTGAGCCTGGTCTGAACGGCTGGCCAGGCAGGCGCTCGGCCGGTTCCAGAACCCATCGGTGAACAACACGGCCCTGCGCCGGGCAGCTACCCCGCAAAAAATGTCACCACGTGGTGTGAGGCATTGCAGGCGCGGTTGGCGGGGCTCGCAGCGACAGCGTGCGACACTTGAGGCTTTTTCGCGCTCGGGTTCACCATGGAATTCTTCACTTTCGCATGGATCAACGATCCGCAAATCTGGTTGTCGCTCATCACCCTGTCGGCACTGGAAATTGTGCTGGGTATCGACAACCTGGTCTTTATCGCTATCCTGACCGGGCGCCTGCCCGAACATCAACGCGCCTTGGGTCGCAAAATCGGGTTGTCACTGGCACTGATCACACGGCTGATGCTGCTCGCTACGCTGGCCTGGATCGTCGGCCTGACGCAACCGGTCTTCAGTGTGTTCGACAAAGGCTTCTCATGGCGCGACATCATCCTGATCGGTGGCGGCCTGTTTCTTCTGTA
>JANOCN010000152.1:0-2106 GCA_031412185.1 Betaproteobacteria bacterium
GCCGCTGAATGATCTGGAGGACGGCACGCTCGCACGGGTGCAGGCACCCGCTGGCGTGCGCCTGGCCTGCCAAGCGCGTGTGCTGGGAGCCGGGGTTGTGGTAACCCGCCTGTTGCCGGCGTATGCCGACGCTTCAGCTTCGCGCGACCCGCAGGACTGGGCGGAAGACGGCGCACCGGCGGTGGACCCCATACCATGATGCCGGCCATGCTCGACGCCAAGGCGCGTATCGTTGCCTTGGGGGCAGACCTGGCGCAGGCACCTGACGAGTGGCGCATGCTCGCAGACGCGATGTCGGCAGCACTGATGAGCGGCACTGGCGTGCGAGCGGTGACCTACAGCCTGATCCTGCTGCTGATTGGCGGCAGTGTCGAGTGGCTCTACTGGACCTACGCCTATGGCCCGCTGCGGGCGCTGCAGGCGACCCCGGCCGCGTCGCCGCGCCAGGCTTTGCGGCTCGGCCTGCGCCGGCTGGTGTTGCTGTGTTGTGGGGCGCTGCTGTTCGCCGGGGCAACGATGGCTGCGTCGGCAGCTTTCTCCTGGCCTTCTGGTGTGCACGAGATGGCGGTCGCAGTCACCCTGCTCGTACTGGTGTTGCGGCTGGCATGGATCGTCGTGGCCGTAGTGCTGGCACCGGGACGCACATCGTTGCGACTCGTTCCCGTGGCGCGGCAGCGGGTACGCTGGGTCGCAGGCACGCTGATGCTGGTGGCCTTGCTGCTGGGGGCCGCGCGTTTTGTGCCCGAGTTGCTGGAGCAGGTGGGCGACGCACCGCACACTGCCCAGGTGCTGCGGCTTGCGCTGGCCAGCGCCTGCGCCGCACTGTTGGTGGTAGCGGCTTTTGCGCCGCTTGGTCGGGTCGGCGGCGGCACCGGAGCGCGGCGTCGCTTGCCGCAGTTTCCCAGGTCGTTTGTGGTCGCTGCACTGGTGGTGCTGGTGTATGCCTCGTGGCTGCTGGCGCGCGCGGAGGTCTCGACCATCGCGGCGATTGTGGCCCTGGTGGCGGTGCTGCAATTGTTCCTGCGCGAGATCGTGTTCTTCTTCTGGGCTGATGTGCCTACCACCCAAGGCGGCAGCCCCGCAGAGACCGAAGCGGACACTGGCGACCAGCCGTTGCTGCCGCATATTGTTTTGTCGGGCGCGCGTTTTGTGGTGGTGGCGCTGGGCCTGGGTGCCTGTGCCGTGGCGCTGGACACGCCACTCGCCGACCTGGCCACGCGCCAGGGCCCGCTGGTGCGGTTTGCTTTCAGCTTGCTGGGGGTTGCCGCGCTTGCGCTGCTGACCCAGCTGGTCTGGATCGCCGTGCGGACCACCATCGACCAGCGGCTGCGCCGCATTGGCCCGCACGATCCCCATGGTGAGCCGCACCCTGACGCCCGTTTGCTGACCTTGCTGCCGCTGCTGCGCATGACAGCTGCCATGGCACTGGGCATCCTGTTGTTGCTCTCATCCTTGTGGGCGATCGGCATCGAGATAACGCCGCTGCTGGCTGGTGCGGGGGTGGTTGGCCTGGCCCTTGGCTTTGGTGCGCAGGCGCTGGTACGCGACGTGATTGCCGGCATATTCTTTCTGGCGGAAGACGCGTTCCGCATTGGCGAGTATGTAGAGAGCGGTACCAGCATCAAAGGTACCGTTGAGCGCATTACCCTGCGCACCGTGGCCCTGCGCCACCACAACGGGCCGCTGCACTTTGTGCCGTATGGCTCGCTGGGCAGCGTGCGCAACAATTCGCGCGACTGGGTGATCGAAAAATTCAACCTGCCGCTGCCGATCGACGTGGACAGCGAGCGGGTGCGCAAGTTGATCAAGAAAGTCGGCGAGGAGATGCTGCAGGACGAGGAGGTTGGGCACCTGCTGCGCGAGCCGCTCAAGGGCAAGTTGTCGCGTATCGACCCGGGCGTCAAGATATTTCGTTGCAAGTTCGAGACCGCTCCCGGCAAACAGTTCGATGTGCGGGCGCAGGCGCTCAAGCGGCTGGAGGCGGCGCTCAAGGCGGCCGGCATTGGATTTGCCGATGGCCGACAGATCGTCTATCTGCAGCAAACCGCCGATTCCCTGGAGGTGTCAGGCGCTGCGCCCGCCTGAACGCGGTATGGCGTAGGTGCC
>JANOCN010000153.1:0-4844 GCA_031412185.1 Betaproteobacteria bacterium
CCTTCATGAACTGGTTCAAACGCCATGGTCACTGGCTGCTTACCTTGTATGTAGCGCTGGTGTTCATCCAGTCACTCTTCTTCAAGTTCACCGGCTCCCCCGAAACGGTCTATATCTTTCAGGGCAAGCTGGACCCTTGGGCCGCATCACTCGGTTTCGCCGGCGTGTTCGCACCTGGTGGAATATTCTCCGCCAGGGTGATTGGTAGTTTCGAGTTGGTCGCGTCGGTACTCGTGCTTGCAGGCGCGGCGTTCGCGAGCAAGCGTGTACTGCAAGTATTGGGAGCCGGGTTGGGACTCGGCATCATCAGCGGTGCGATCTTTTTCCACCTTTTCACGCCGCTGGGGATTGCAGTCGTCAATACCGATGGAACCAGCGACGGCGGTGAGCTCTTTATTCTTGCGTGTGGTGTGTGGATTGCATGTGCGTCGCTGCTCTGGCTGCGCCGTGACATCTGGCAAGGTTGGCTACGACGGATCGTCGGGCAGTGAAGGCCCATCTGCGAAGGCTGCGCGCAGGTTGCAGCCCGTCTGCGATGGGTAGTGCACACTGACCAAATTGCAGCAACTGCAACGTATCTTTGGCATGAAGTCACATCCAATCCGCGCGGGCGCAACAAATTTGCCACTGCTGTTGAAGCAAGTGCGCGCATGCACGCTGTGCTCCGCCAATATGGCGTTGGGTCCCAAACCGGTGCTCCAGGTCGACGCACGAGCGCGCATCCTGATCGCCGGTCAGGCACCGGGGCGCAAGGTACATGACAGCGGTGTGCCGTTTGACGACGCAAGCGGCGAGCGTCTTCGGCAATGGATGGGCGTGGGTCGTGAACTGTTCTACGACGCCGGTCTGGTTGCGATCCTGCCGATGGGGTTTTGTTATCCTGGCACTGGGAGCTCCGGCGACTTGCCACCCCGACCCGAATGCGCACCGCAATGGCGCAGGCAATTGCTGGATGCCCTGCCAAACATCGAACTGACGATGGTGATTGGGCGGTACGCACAAGAATGGCACCTGCCAAACGCGCCCACCAGCACGGTGACCGATACTGTCAAGGCCTGGCGCACGCTTTGTCCTGCGATCATGCCGCTGCCGCACCCCAGCCCGCGCAACAACGTCTGGCTAAAGGCCAATCCCTGGTTCATTGCCGAAGCGGTACCCGTACTCCAAGCGAGAATTCGCGCGATCATCGCCAGTGCCGGGTAGTCGCCAGGCTAATTCAGCACTGCATCTCAAAGAGGCCGCCCTATGCAACTTGTTCTGTACTGCGCCCCCATGTCTACCGCAAGCATTACCGAAGCCGTGCTTGCGGCGCTGGGCACCCCACACGAGCGAGTGGTCCTTGACATTAGCGCAGGCGACACGCGCAAACCCGACTTCCTCATGGTCAATCCAAACGGCAGGGTGCCTGCAATCGTTCACAACGGAACCTCAGTTTGGGAGTCGTCCGCAATCACGATGTACCTTGGCGAGGTGTTCGGGGTGGTGGCCGGCTTGTACCCGGAACCAGGCCCGAAGCGCGGTGAGGCCATGAAATGGATCGTCTGGAGTAATGTCACCCTTGCAGAAGCGGCCGGCCGATTGGCTGCCTCACTTCCGGTTGGCCACGAAGGAGCCGTGCAATCCAATTCGCTCGACTGGGTAGAACCGGAGCTGCGCAGCGAGGCCGCGATGGAAAAGGCCAAGGCGGATCTCGCCGTGTGTCTTGGAATCCTGGACCGATCCTTGCACGACAGGTCATTCTTGCTTGGCGGCTACAGCCTGGCGGACACCCATGTGCATGCCTTCGTGGGGTGGATCGGGTCAATGCAGGTCGAAATTGCCGGGTTTGCCAACGTCATGGGGTGGTTGGACCGCTGCGGTGCACGAGGCTAATGTCGCAATTGCTGGCACCGAACTTGCATCCGTGCACGAGCAAACTCCGGAGTCCCCATGACCGACCAGCGCCTGTTCAAGATCACCGACTTCGAGCAACCGGCGCAAGGGGAACCCGTCCGCTCGGTAGTGGCGCAGTCCGATGAAGCCACCGTGGTGGTCTGGCATGTGTTGCCACGCCAGCGCATTCAAGCACACACCCACCCTGGTGGACAGGACACCTGGACCATCATCTCGGGAAGCGGCGACTACCAGCTCAATGAAAGTGCCGAAACCGTAGCCATCACTGCGGGCGACATCGTTGTAGCGCCAACGATGGCCGTCCACGGCGTGCTCAACAGCGGGTCGCAGCCGCTGGTGTTTGTGTCCGTGGTATGCCCTGGCAACGCAGGTTACGCACCGGTTTCCTGAACCGACACGTGGGGCCAACGGGCCTTGTTGAACTCGCGCAGCCGCGCAAACATATCCACTCCAATCTGCTGGTACAGATGCAGCAAGTCCACCAGCACCTTGCGCAGCGGCAGCAAAGCGGTTTTGTTCTGGGAGTGAACGTCTTGGGCCATGGTGGTCTATGGGTTGCTGCGTAGGCCCTGCGTGGCAAGTTGGCAGACAGGAAAGAGGGAGCGTGCCGGTCAACCCTTGACCGCCCCTTGCGTCAACCCACCCACGATCTGTTTCTGGAAGATGATCACCAGGATGATCAGAGGGATGGTGATGCTGACCGCACCCGCCACGCCCTGCATCAGCAGCGCCTCGCTCTCGGCCGTGATCGAATTGGCAATAGCCGCGGGCATGGTCATCTTCTCGGCGTTGGTGAGGGCCGAACTGAGCAGGAAGTCGTTGTAAGCGAGCAGGAAACTGAACAAGCCGGTGGTCACGACACCCGGCCACATCACCGGGATGATGACGCGCCGGAATGCCTGAAACCGCGTACACCCATCGACCAGCGCGGCTTCGTCGAGTTCGTTGGGTATGTTGACGAAGAAAGAGCGCAACATCCAGATCGTGAACGGCTGGTTGATCGCCACCAGCACAAAGATCAGCGTGAAATACGTGTTGCGGATACCCAAGGCATCAAAGATCGTGAAGAACGACGGCAAAAGGCTGGAATGCGGAATCGCCCGGAACATCAGGGCCACCATCAGCAACCAGAAACCGAGCGAGCCCCGGTAGCGCGACAACGCGTAGCCCGCCAGGCAACCCACCGTGAGAGAGATGGTGACCGTGAACACCGTCACCAGTGCGGTGTTGAGGAAATTGCGGTAGAACTCCTTCTCGATCCAGAGCCGCGAGTAGTTTTCCATCGTGAAGGGGGCCACCCATTTGAGTGGCGATGAAAACGCATCGATGTATTGCCGAAACGAGATGATCGCGGTCCAGACAATCGGCAGGGACGCGATGATGAGCCAGAACGCCAGGCCGCCATACAACAGCAGCGAAAGCGGCAGGGGGCGTTTGCGCGCGGAACTTTCCATCTCAGACTCCCTGCTTTTGTTCGCGCCAGGTTTTTACCAGCAGCGGGATCAACAAGAAAACAATACCGATCAGCGTCAACACCGCCGCCGCGCTGGCCTTGAACGGGTTGTTCTCTTGCAGCAGGATGTGGTAGGTAAGGTATTGCACGCTGGTGGTGAAGGCGCCCTGGGTGAGCACAATCACCGGCTCAAAGACACGGTAGGCGTCCATCATGTGGATTAGCGTGATGAACACGATCAGCGGGGCCAGGTGTGGCAGGGTCACATAACGCAGCTTCTGCCAGCGCGACGCACCATCGATCGTGGCCGCCTCAAGCGCGTCTTGCGGCACACCTTGCAATCCAGCGTACAAAACGATAAAGGCAAATGGCACCACATGCCAGATGCCATACACAATAATCAGCATGCGCGCCGACCAGGCCTGCGCCATCCAGAACACCTGAATCCCAAAATGCGACAGCAGGTAAGGCACCAGACCGTTGTCACGGAACAGCCATTTGATCGACAGGGCAGCCACCACCGGGGTAATGATGAATGGCAACAGCGACGCCGTGATGAACGCCCCCTTGAGTTTTTGTGAAGCGCTGTTGACCCCCAGCGCCAGCAGGAAACCGATCACCAGCACAAACGGCAGCGTGACAAATGTGTAGATCAGCGTGAAGCGCAGCGCACCCAGGAATTCGTTGTCTGCCTTTTCGCTCGCGGCCGGAATGCCTTTTGCGGCCGACGTGGTGTCCGGCGGCGGTTCATCGCGTACCGGTGAGGCGTCATCCAGACCCAGCACCTTGCGGTAATAGTCCAGGCCCACGAAGTTGCAGGTCTGTAGCGCCCGTCCGTTGGCATCGAGCTTGGCACGCTGGGTAATCGTTTCCTTCTTGCCAAATGGCGACGACTCCTCCACCTTCACCATCTCCATTTCCATCGCGCAGTTGCGCACCGACAGGTAGAAGGTGATGACCAGCGGTGCCGCCAGCAACAGCATCATCATTGCCACCGACGGTCCGACAAACTGGAGAAACGATTTTGTTTTCATGGAGTCCTCTCAGGTTGGTCGGTGGTGGCGGTGTACAAAGCCGCCAGGCAATCGCCAGGTCGATAAACACCAACCTGGGGCAGGCCCAGGCTGTGCCTTACTTGATGAAGCCTTTTTCCGTCGCCGCTTTGGTGTACGCCACTGCCGCAGCGTCGAGTGCCTGCTTGGCCGTCATGGTGCCGCCCAGCGCCTCTGGAACCATCTTGCCGAGCTCGCCGGTGGCCAGCCCAACATAGGGCTCGGTCGGCCATACCGGCGCACCGGCTTTCATCGACAGCGTGACGCCAGTGCCAAATCGTGTCGGTTTATAGACCGAGCGGATCCAGATGGTCGCGTCGTTGCCGGCCTTGGTGGTTTCTTCGTCCAGCGCGTCCATCAGCACCTGGAACACCACGTCACGGTCGTTGCTGAGGTTCTTAGGCATGGCCACGCCATCCCACCACAGATGCGTGGCGCTCTTGCCA
>JANOCN010000154.1:0-3921 GCA_031412185.1 Betaproteobacteria bacterium
CGCCCGGCATTGGGATAGGTTGGCACACCTTCAAAAATTACCTGGGTCGCGCCTGCCGCCAATGGGCCATACGCCACATAGGTGTGCCCGGTAATCCAGCCGATGTCGGCGGTGCACCAGAACACGTCATTCTGCTGCAAATCAAAGGTCCAGTCCATCGTGAGTTTGGCCCACAGCAGGTAGCCGCCGGTCGAGTGTTGTACTCCTTTGGGCTTGCCGGTGGAGCCGGAGGTGTAGAGAATAAACAGTGGGTGCTCCGCTCCCACCGGTACCGGTGCACATTCTGTGCTGGTTCCCATCAGGGCCTGCGCAAATGTCTTGTCCCGCCCGGGGACCATGGCGCATGCGGTCTGCGTGCGTTCGTACACCAACACCGTTCGGATGGTCTCGCAGCCACCCATGGCCAGACCTTCGTCCACCATAGCCTTGAGCGGCAACTCCTTGCCGCCGCGCATCTGGTAGTTGGCCGTGATCACCACCACCGCACCGGCGTCGATGATTCGTTCCTGCAAGGCTTTGGCCGAGAAGCCCCCAAACACCACGCTGTGGGTCGCGCCAATGCGGGCGCAGGCCTGCATGGCGATCACCCCCTCCAGCGTCATCGGCATATAGATGAGCACCCGATCACCCTTGGTGACACCTTCGGCCCTGAGCGCGTTCGCAAACTGGCTCACACGCGCCAGCAGTTCGCGGTAGGTGGTGCGGGTAATCGTACCGTCGTCGGCCTCGGCGATCACTGCAGTCTTGTGTTCAACCGGCGTACCCATGTGTTTGTCGAGGCAGTTGGCGCTGGCGTTTAGCTCCCCGTCGTCGAACCACTTGTAGAACGGCACATTGGACTCGTCCAGCGTCCGGGTAAAGGGTTTGCTCCAGACCAGGTTGTCGCGTGCCAGCCGGGCCCAGAAGCCTTCAAAGTCCTGGGCCGCTTCCGCGCACAGGGCATCGTAGGCTCCCATTCCCGAGATACGGGCGGCCTGCACCGTGGCCGCACTGGGCGGAAATACGCGGTTCTCAACCAGGACTGACTCGATGGTGCTCATTGTTTCTGTCTCCTCATGTTGGTTGCACACATTCTGGCAGCCCCGAACTCTCCGGCCTGTCACTTACAAGGCACTGACGCCGGGCAACGATAGACCGCGCAGTCGCTCTGCGCAGCATGCCTGTACGGTTATCACCGGCGACGCAGTTTCCCACACCTACAATTCTTGCTGATTGACCCACCAGGCACACACCCAATGAACGAACCTGAAAAGAACACTGCCGCCAAAATCGGGCTGCTTTCGACCTTTATCTTCTCCAGCCGCTGGCTCCAGTTGCCACTGTATCTGGGCCTGATTGCCGCACAGGCAGTGTACGTATTTCACTTCTGGGTGGAGCTGGTGCATCTGCTGGAAGCCGTATTCGGTAGCCCCGCCGCGTTGCAAAAGCTCATTGTCAGCATCGGCTACAAGACCGACGTCCAGATTACATCCCTGAACGAGACCATCATCATGCTGGTGGTGCTGGCGCTGATCGACGTGGTGATGATCTCCAACCTGCTCATCATGGTGATTGTGGGGGGCTATGAGACTTTTGTGAGCCGCATGAACCTGGCCGACCACCCCGACCAGCCGGAGTGGCTCAGCCATGTGAACGCGTCGGTGCTCAAAGTGAAGCTCGCCACCGCCATCATCGGTATCTCGTCGATCCACTTGCTCAAGACTTTCATCAACGCTGCCAATTACGACGTCAAGGTGTTGATGTGGCAAACCATCATCCACATTGTTTTCCTGCTGTCGGCTATCGCAATTGCGTACACCGACAAGCTGATGGTGCCGACACATCCCGGGCCCGCCGACGCCCGGCACTGAGTGCCGCTCAGCAGAGCATCCGTCGGGCCAACCGCGACAAAAGGAATGAGGCCTCCATGCGTCTGAACCGTCCCCTGGCCCTGCTGGCCGCCCTGGTTGGTCTGGTGCAACCTGCGTTTGCTGCCGAATTTGACGGAGCGCAGTTGTCTGCCGGGTGGGCGGTGCCCTTTGCGGGCATCCTGTTGTCTATTGCGCTGGTGCCGCTGGTGTGGCCGCAGTTCTGGCACCACCATTTTGGCAAGGTGACGGCGGCTTGGGCATTGGCGTTTCTGGTGCCGTTTGCGATGGTGTTCGGCCCGGCGGTGGCCAGCACCAGTTTTGTACACGCACTGCTGGCCGAATATGTGCCCTTCATCATTTTGCTGACGGCTCTGTTTGCTGTGGCTGGCGGTATCTACGTCCGGGGCAACCTGCATGGCAGCCCGGCGCTCAATACCGGCATCCTGGCTGTGGGGGCAGTGCTTGCCAGTTTCATGGGTACCACCGGGGCGTCCATGTTGATGATCCGGCCGCTTATCCGGGCCAACGACAACCGGGTGCACAAAGCCCATCTCGTAGTTTTTTTCATCTTCATCGTTTCCAACGCCGGGGGTTCCCTCACCCCCCTCGGAGACCCGCCGCTGTTTCTTGGGTTTCTCAAGGGTGTCGACTTCTTCTGGACTGTGCGCCACTTGCTGCCAGAAACGTTGTTCCTGGTGGGCACTTTACTGGTGTTGTTCTTTGCCCTGGATTGGTGGTTCTACCACCACAAGGAAGAGGTGTTGCCGGTGGACCCCACACCCGACACCCGGCGCATCGGGTTTGACGGCGCGGTGAACTTCTGGCTGCTGGGAGTCATCGTCGGGCTGGTGTTGCTGAGCGGGATCTGGAAATCCCCCATCGTCTTCAACGTGTTCGGCACAGAAGTTGGCTTGCCCGGGCTGGTGCGTGACGCCGGCCTGATAGCGGTTGCGCTGATCTCGCTCAGGATCACGCCGCCTAAGGTACATGCTGACAACCAGTTCTCGTGGGGCCCCATGCAGGAGGTCGCAAAGCTCTTTGCAGGCATTTTTCTGACCATCATTCCGGTCATCGCCATGCTCAAAGCGGGTGTCAACGGGCCATTCGGCGCCGTGATTTCGGCCGTTACGCGGGCCGACGGGTCGCCCGATCCGGCCATGTACTTCTGGGCTACCGGGGCGCTCAGCTCCTTTCTGGACAACGCCCCGACCTATTTGGTGTTCTTCAATACCGCGGGGGGTGACCCGGCCGCATTGATGACCACCTTTGCCCCAACGCTGGCCGCAATTTCCGCAGGTGCCGTGTTCATGGGTGCCAACACCTACATCGGAAATGCTCCCAATCTGATGGTCAAAGCCGTGGCTGAGAACCTGGGCGTTAAGATGCCCAGCTTCTTCGGTTACATGGCTTGGTCGGGTGCCATACTGATCCCGCTGTTCATCGTTATCACCCTGGTCTGGTTCCGCTGAGCCCGACGCCGGTGGTTCGCCGCAGCGCTGTAACACGCCTGAGTAAACTCGCCAGACACTCCTTTGTCCCTGTCCCAATCCGCCCATGACCACTACCACCATCTTGCAGACCGACCTGATCGAGTCCGTCGCGGCGTCGCTGCAATTCATCAGTTATTACCACCCTGCCGACTACATTGCCCATCTGGCACGCGCCTACCAGCATGAACAGAGCGCGGCCGCCAAGGACGCCATTGCCCAGATACTGACTAACTCGCGCATGAGCGCCGAAGGCCACCGCCCGATCTGCCAGGACACCGGCATCGTCAACGTGTTTCTCAAGATCGGCATGGACGTACGGCTTGAGGGATTCACCGGCACGCTGGAGGATGCCATCAACGAAGGTGTACGTCGGGGCTACAACCACCCCGACAACACCTTGCGTGCTTCCATCGTGGCCGACCCACAGTTTGCGCGCAAGAACACCAAGGACAACACACCCGCAGTCATCAACGTGGAGATCGTGGCGGGCAACCGGCTTGACGTCACGGTGGCGGCCAAGGGCGGTGGCTCGGAAAACAAGTCCAAGATGGTGATGCTCAACCCGTCCGACTCGGTGGTGG